>CAMWXO010000076.1 GCA_947178245.1 uncultured Porphyromonadaceae bacterium | reverse complement strand
CACGAAGGGAATGTTGAGTTCTATGTTGCGGGAAAACCGGGTGTTGAGCTTTGTCTCGCTCGGTATCACTTCTGAATATGCCGGAATGAGCAGCACATCATCGAAGGTCATGCCTTCCATCGCTATTTTTTCATCAATAAAACCCATGATGAATATGTTTAAAAGGTTTAAGGTGTTTAAAAGGTTTAAGGTGTTTAAAGGTTTATAAGATTAAGTGGTTTAATTAGTTTAAATGGTTATGTAGTTTAAATAGTTTAAGTAGTGTTAATGGTTTAAACCTCCTAAACTTTATAAATATCTAAACTTTATAAACCTCCTAAACTTTATAAACTTTATAAACACTAAATTAAAAAGCTTTAAGCTTTTCAGAGATCATGATGGTCTGAGAGCGGTCGGGGCCTACTGAGATGATTCCTACGGGAGTCTTTGTAAGTTCCTCGATCTTGCGCACGTATGCTTTGGCCGCTTCAGGAAGCTGATCCCATGCGGTGCAGCCGCTGATGTCTTCTTTCCAACCATCCATTTCGATATAGATGGGGCGGCATTTCGAAAGCTGATGGATTGTGCTCGGGGGAGCGGAGATCTCCTTGCCGTCGAGTTCGTAGCCGATGCAGATCTTCACCTTGTCGAGTCCGGAGAGCACATCGAAGAGCATCAGCGACCAGTAGTCGATACCGGCGAGGCGCGAAGTGTAGCGCGCTACCACGGCGTCAAACCATCCGATACGGCGTGGGCGACCTGTGACGGTGCCGTATTCATGACCGCGTTCGCGTATCTCGTGGGCTGTCTCGTCAAAGAGTTCCGTCGGGAAGGGGCCTTCGCCTACGCGGGTGCAGTAAGCTTTGGCAACTCCCACTACGTTTTCTATCCATTTCGGTGCTATTCCGGCACCCTGCGATATGCTGGCTGCCGAGGGGCAGGACGACGTCACGTAGGGATAGGTGCCGTGATCGATACAGAGCATCATGCCCTGAGCGCCTTCGAAAAGAATCTTGGCGTCGGTGTGCAGGGCGTCGTCGATGAGGAGTGAAGTGTCGCAGATGCGATGGCCGAGCACTCCCGCTATCTCCATATACTGGTCATAGATCTCTGTGTAATCAAGAGGTTCGAGACCATACATCTTCAGCTCCATGTTTTTCACCTCGAGGGCTACCTTGAGGCGCTCGGCGAAATATTCCGGGTCGAGAAGGTCGCCCATGCGCAGACCGATGCGTGAATATTTGTCGGTATAGGCCGGGCCTATTCCTTTCTTTGTGGTGCCGATCTTGGCCTCACCCTTCAGCGACTCCGATGCCCCGTCGAGCAGGCTGTGCCAGGGCATCACCATTGCTGCCCGGTCGGATATATAAAGTTGATAATCGTTGATGCCTTGCGCGTGAAGTTTCTCAAGCTCGGCTATCACCGACACCGGATTCACCACCATTCCGTTGCCCATCACATTTACCGTCTTGGGGTTGAAGATGCCGGAGGGAATGCTCTGCAGGGAATATTTGTGTCCGTCAAACATCACGGAGTGGCCGGCGTTGTTGCCACCCTGATAGCGCACCACCATGTCGGCGCGGCAGGCGAAGTAATCTGTAATCTTTCCTTTGCCTTCGTCTCCCCACTGGGAGCCGGTTACGACTAATCGTTCAGACATAGTAATTTAGTTATAGAAGATTGTTTCTTTTGTAGATATAATCTACGTTCTTGAGGTAATAGTCGAGCGTGAAGCATGCGTCGAGCTCCTCGGGCGTGAGCACTTCCATCACGGCCGGGGTCTGCAGAAGCAGATCCTTGTAGTTGCTTCCGGTAGCCATCGCTTTCATGGCTACGGGCTGCACCGTGTCGTAAGCCTGCTCGCGCACCCATCCCTTGCCGATGAGGGCGTTCATCACGCGCTGTGCGAAGATCACGCCATTGGTCATGTAGATGTCGGCCATCATCTTGTCTTCAAACACTGTCAGGTTTTCAAGAATACCCATCATGCGGTTGAGCATATAATCGAGCAGGATGGTGGCGTCGGGCATGATGATGCGCTCCGTGGCTGAGTGCGAGATATCGCGTTCGTGCCAGAGCGCTACATTCTCGTATGCCGTGGCCATATATCCGCGCATTACGCGTGCGCAGCCACAGATGTTCTCGCTTCCGATCGGATTCCGCTTGTGAGGCATGGCGCTCGAGCCCTTCTGTCCCTTGCCGAAAGCTTCCTCCACTTCATGCACCTCAGTGCGCTGGAGATTGCGCACCTCCATGGCCATCTGCTCCAGGCTTGATGCTATAAGCGCGAGTGTGGCCATGTAGTAGGCGTGGCGGTCGCGCTGTATCACCTGAGTGGAGACGTCGGCCGAATTGATGCCGAGGTGCTCGCACACGTAGTCCTGGATAAAGGGAGGAATATTGGCGAAGTTTCCTACTGCGCCGCTAAGTTTCCCTACTTCCACGCCGGCAGCCGCAAGCTTGAAACGCTCTACGTTGCGCCTCATCTCAGCAAGCCAGAGCACCCATTTCAGTCCGAAACTTGTGATGTCGGCATGAATGCCGTGTGTGCGTCCGATGCAGGGGAGATTCTTGAACCTGATGGCCTGCTTCTCAAGCATCTCGCAGTATCTTGCGAGGTCTTCGGCTATGATCTCGTTGGCCTGCTTGAAGAGGTAGCCGTTGGCCGTGTCCACTACGTCGGTTGAGGTCAGTCCATAGTGCACCCACTTGCGTTCCTCGCCCAGGCTCTCGCTCACGGCACGGGTGAAAGCCACCACGTCGTGGCGTGTCATCACTTCTATTTCCTTGATGCGGTCGATATCGAAAGTCGCCTTGTCCCAGAGCTTCTTCACGTCTTCCTCCGGAATCACTCCGAGTTTGCTCCAGGCCTCAGCCGCGAGAATCTCAACTTTCAGATATGCCTCGAATTTATTTTGTTCTGTCCAGACGCGACGCATCACGTCTCTGCCGTATCTGTCGGTCATTTCAATGAATTTATTTTAGTTTCGCATGCTCAACTTAAATTAGTTTAAAAGTTTAGGTGTTTATGAAGTTTAGTTATTTTAGATTCATGATTAGAGCAGTCATCGTATTCAGTTTAAATCGTATCTGCGAAAACCGAGACCTAAACCTCTTAAACTCTTAAACATATAAACTTCAACTTGAGCTTGCGAAAGTTGAGTTAATTTAAAATTTGCTTGCCTATGTCTGAGCGGAAGAAGAGTCCCTCTTTGGCCGCTTTCCTCACGTCGCCGTAGGCTTTCTCTGCGGCTTCGGCGAGGGTCTTGCCCATACCGGTCACCATAGCCACTCGGCCGCCTGCGCTCTGAAGGGAGCCGTCTTTTACGGCGGTGCCCATGTGGAATACTTTCGAACATCCGTCGAAATCAAGCTCCACACCTTTTTTATATGCGCCCGGATAGCCCTCCGAAGCGAGCACTACTCCGAGGCAGGCCTCGTCTCTCCACTCCGGGGTGTGGTCAGCCTTATCGATGGCCGCTTCGAAGAGATCGTAGATATCGCTCTTCAGACGCGGAAGCACCACTTCGGTCTCGGGATCGCCGAAACGCGCGTTGAATTCGATCACCTTAGGCCCGTCTTTCGTGAGGATGAGTCCGCCGTAGAGTATGCCTGTGTAGTCGATTCCCTCGTCGGCAAGGCCGTCGGCCGTGCGCTGAAGTATCTCTTCCAGAGCTTTCTTCCTGACATCTTCAGTGATGAAGGGGAGGGGGGAATAGGCTCCCATGCCTCCGGTGTTGGGGCCTTTGTCGTCGTCGTAGGCGCGTTTATGATCCTGTGCGAGCGCGAGGGGATAAACCTTGCGGCCGCCGACGGCGCACATGAATGAGAATTCAGGCCCGTCGAGATATTCCTCGATCAGTACTCTTCCCTTTCCGAATGCCGAGTCAAGAAGCATGTCCTTCAGAGCCGCGTCGGCTTCTTCACGGGTGAGAGCTACGACCACACCTTTGCCGGCGGCGAGTCCGTCATACTTTATCACAGTAGGGAGAGGCAGGCTTTCGGCGTAGGCCTTTGCCTCCTCGTAGCGGTCGAAACTTTTGTAGAAGCCTGTGGGAACATGATATTTCTCCATGATTTCCTTTGCAAACTCCTTGCTCGACTCTATGCGTGCTCCGGCCTTCGTGGGGCCGAAGATGCGGAGGCCTTCAGCCTTGAAGGCGTCGGCCACTCCTGCGGCGAGCGAGGCTTCCGGGCCCACTACGGTGAGGTCTACGCATTTTTCTTTGGCGAAGTCGGCGAGAGCCTGCACGTCGGTCACACCGATAGGCACGCATGTGGCATGGCGGGCCATTCCGGGATTGCCGGGGCAGGCGTAGATCTTCTGCACTTTGGCAGAGCGCGAAAGGGCATCGACGATAGCGTGCTCACGGCCGCCGCTGCCTATCACCATCACTGTCTTGCCGGGGCGTATCTCCTCTTCGCGGCCCGACTGCATCTTGGGGAAGGGTAATGGATTTTCCTTCGGGGGAAGCGCTTCGCTATTGAAATTATGAATTTCCATAGAGATATCAGTGCTTGAAGTGACGCATTCCGGTGAAGAGCATCGTCAGCCCTTTCTCATTGGCCTTGTCGATCGATTCCTGATCGCGGATGGAGCCGCCGGGCTGCACGATGGCAGTCACGCCTTTATCAGCAACGAGTTCCACAGTGTCGCCGAAGGGGAGGAATCCGTCGCTGCCGAGCACGAGGCCGTCGGTATTGCCTGATGCGAGGGCCTGCTCAAGTGCAATGTTGGCCGAGCCAACGCGATTCATCTGTCCTGCTCCGACGCCGAGGGTCATGCCTCCCTTCACGATCACGATGGCATTGCTCTTCACGTGCTTCACGATGCGCCATGCGAAGTTCATGTCTTCGATTTCCTGAGCTGAAGGCTTCTTCACAGTCACGGTCATCTCCTCAACCACGTCTTTGGTGGTGGTGTCGGCGTCCTGCACGAGCAGACCGCCGTTGATGCCTACATACTGGCGCTGTGCCTCACGAGAATTGTCCATCTTCACTTCAAGCACGCGGAGGTTTTTCTTGGTGCGCAGAAGTTCGAGAGCCTCCTCCTCAAAAGCGGGAGCCATCACTATCTCAAGGAAGATGGGCTTCATAGCCTTTGCCACCTCGAGAGTGAGAGGACGGTTCATGGCCACGATGCCGCCGTAGATGCTGACTTTGTCGGCTTCGTAGGCTTTCTGCCATGCCTCCTCGATGGTTTTACCTACAGCCGCTCCGCAGGGGTTCATGTGCTTCAGGCCTACGCAGAACGGTTCGGAAAACTCACGCACGATGTTGAGGGCGGCGTTGGCGTCCTGAATGTTGTTGTAGCTGAGTTCCTTGCCGTTGAGCTGGCGTGCGCTGAGCAGAGAATATGATTCTTCTTCCGGAGCCTTGTAGAGGGCAGCCTGTTGGTGGGGGTTCTCACCGTAGCGCAATGTCTGGACGCGGTCGAAGGTGAGGAACATCTTTTCTTCCAGACCGGCTTTCTCGCGCATGAAGGTGGCGATGTGGCTGTCGTAAAGAGCAGTGTGGGTGTATGCTTTGGCTGAGAGGCGGAAGCGGGTGGCGGGAAGGGTGTTGCCTGTCTCGGCTATCTCTTCGAGCACGTTGGCGTAGTCGTCCGGATCGCATACCACTGTCACCGACGCGAAATTCTTGGCCGCGCTGCGCAGCATGGATGGTCCGCCTATGTCGATGTTCTCTACGGCATCTTCAAGTGTCACTCCTTCTTTGGCTATCGTAGCCTCGAAGGGATAGAGGTTTACGCATACCATGTCGATGGTCTCGATGCCGTTGGCTGCGATTTCCTCCATGTGGGCCTGGACATCGCGGCGTGCCAGAAGGCCTCCGTGCACCTTGGGGTGAAGGGTTTTCACACGGCCCTCGCAGATTTCCGGAAATCCGGTGACGTCGCTGATATTGATGATGTCAAGACCTGCATCGCGGAGTGCTTTCATGGTGCCTCCGGTAGCGATGATCTCCCAGCCCATCCTCTGGAGCTGAGTGGCGAATTCTACCACGCCACGCTTGTCGCTCACGCTGATTAATGCTCTCATTATATTACTTATCTTTTTTATATATTTTTATCTTTATATATCTTATAAATCTTAAATGATTCGCAGATTCAGATGATCTCCACTCCAGGCTTGTCGGTGATGCGTCCGATCACGCTCGCCTTCTCACCGTGGCTTTCAAGAATCTCGATTGCCTTATCGGCGTCCTTCCCGTCTAAGGCGAGAACCATGCCGATTCCCATGTTGAAGATGTTGAACATCTCGCGGTGAGGAATCTTGCCGTATTTCTCAAGCAGACGGAATACAGGCAGAATCTCCCATGAGCCTTCCTTCACTTCGATGCCTTGTCCGTCGTGAAGTATGCGGGGAATGTTTTCGTCGAATCCTCCTCCGGTGATGTGAGCCACTCCGTGAACGTCCACGTTGCGGATCACGTCGAGCACCGGCTTCACGTAGATACGTGTAGGGGTCAGGAGCATTTCGCCGAGTGTGAGATCGCCGGTCTCCTCATATTTCTTATCAAACTGCAGGCCGGCGTCGCTCACTACTTTTCTCACGAGTGAGAAACCGTTGGAGTGCACTCCCGATGAAGCGATGCCTACGAGCACGTCGCCCGTCTTCACCTTTGAGCCGTCGATGAGATTGCAGCGGTCTACCGCTCCCACCGTGAATCCCGCTATGTCATAGTCGCCTGGAGTATACATACCCGGCATCTCGGCAGTCTCGCCGCCTATGAGGGCGCAACCTGCCTGCCTGCATCCTTCGGCTACTCCGGCCACGATCGCTTCCACCACGGCCGGCTCGTTTTTCCCTACGGCCACGTAGTCGAGGAAGAACAGAGGCTCGGCTCCCTGAGCGAGCACGTCATTGACACACATTGCCACGGCGTCGATGCCGATGGTGTCGTGCCTGTCAGTGGCGAAGGCTATCTTCAGCTTGGTGCCAACTCCATCGGTGCCGCTCACGAGAATCGGCTCCTTGTATCCGAGGCTTGCGAGGTCGAACATTCCTCCGAAAGCGCCGATGTTGCCCATCACTCCGGGGCGGTTGGTGCTTGCCACATGCTTCTTGATGCGGCTCACTACTTCATATC
>CAMWXO010000075.1 GCA_947178245.1 uncultured Porphyromonadaceae bacterium | reverse complement strand
CTCCATCTCCACGCCGCAGAAGCATCGTGCGCCTTTGCTCCCGAAGCCGATTTTCTCATAAAGATGCCTTGCCTGCCGGTTGTCATAGTCTACGAGCAGACCCAGCGGCTTTCCGCTTCCGGCATGGCGCGCCTCCACCGCGGCTATGAGTTGGCTGCCGAGTCCGCGACCTCGGTATTCCGGTTTCACGGCCAGTGTGTCGAGATAGATTTCGTCGGGAGAGGTCTCGTCGTCAAACTCCTCTTCGCGCAGGTTGGCGTCGTACATCTCATTATATATCTTCACGAACGCTTCGCGCAGCAGATGAAGCGCGGAGCCGTCATAACTCACGGCCACACCTGCGGGCATTCCGCTTTCATCTTCCGCTATTAGGGCGTTGCGGTAGCTGTATTGGCTGCATTCCTCGGCTGCGGTGCGCGTGAAAAGTTCTTTGGCTGAAAGGAGCGGATTATCGGAGTTCCTGCCTATCTCGCGGCATATCTCCTCGCCAATGGCGTCCATTATGCCTTGGGCTATGAACGCCGCGTCTTCTTTCTTTCCTTCTCTTATTGTAACTTTCATATTCCATATTCACATTTTTAAATCCGGAATTCCACCATCACTCTCTGATAGAAGTTGAAATTCCGAGGATATATGTTGAAATCCAGTGCCCCCTTTATTTCAACAAAGTTCCGGTGCAGAAAGATTATTCCGAGCGACGCACGGTCGTAGAATGAAGCTGCATAATATGGTTCGCCCTGATCCAGAATCCATCCGTAGCGGTCGTAGATTGGGAAAAGTTTCCCTCCGGCATAGAGAGTATTCTTGAGTTCGAGAAATTTCCATCGGGCGCAAAGATCGATCCATAAGCCTGCAGGTGTCTTCCACTCCTTGTCTCCGCGGTCGCGTGTCAATCCTCCGAGTATTCCCGCTCTGAGCGCGCAAGAGTCAAGAGGTATGGAAGTGACTTTCGAGAAATTGACTCCCATATATGGATTATATAGAAAATTATCCACCACGTTCTGATCTGGATTGCCCGATTTGTCCCATGCAAGATGATTCATCATCGCCGTGCCTCCCCATAGGAATTTGCCCCCGGCGCAGTAGCGTTCGCCACCCGCTATGATATTGAAAGCCTCGCGCTGCGTCTTCGTCTGCATGCCGCGCCAGTCGAGAACGGCCTGGAAATAACCTTTTTCATTTCTATAGCCGATCATGGCTCCCCTTATGTTGCGCTGTGAATATTTCACTGAGTCGTTCCAGATATAGTTGGGCAACTCTGCATAAAGCTGATCGCGGCTGAACATTCCCATAGCGAAGCGCAGGCCGCGGTCTTCATATCTGTAGTAGACGGTGGGGGAGATGCGTCGTCCCTCCCATTCGCATCCTATCGGTTGAGTCCAGACAGCGCCGGCGGCCACACGATGCCTCCCTTCATCGAGAGTGAGACCTATCTCGGGAGCGAGCTGAGTCTGGAAAAACGTACGGGCCGGAGTGTATGAGTCATCACCCTCCCTGTTGTCGAAAATCGCCGACATGTAGATACTCCAATACAAATCCGGCCTTTGGGCATAAAGGCCGGATGAAGAGATGATGATTGCCGCCGTGGCAATCAGTAATGTCCTTAACGAAAGTTTCATGCTGCGTCGGGCTTACGGAAAGATAGGCCGATTCTCGGCATGAATGTGTAAATACGACTCACGATTAGCAGTGCAAGATAGCCGAAGACACTTCCGAAGGCCGCCCCGCAAAGAAGATCGGTGGGGTAGTGCACTCCTACATATAGTCTCGAAAGGCTCACGATGACTGCCCAGGTGAATATGAACGCCGTGAATTTTCTCGATCTCATCACGCATGACAGGAGGGTGGCGAGGGCAAATGTATTGGCCGCATGGCAACTCGGCCAGCTGTAGCCTCCGGGCTGGATGCCTTTCACGAGAGTGATGTATTCAAACACAGGATTGTCAGGATTGCACGGACGCAGACGTCCTACTATCGGCCTTATCACACTGGCGCATATCTGATCCGTCATCACAATGGCGAGAACTACTGCCACAAGAGTAAGGGCTGCATATTTCGGCCCGAGTTTCTTAAAGAGAAGGTCTATCAGAATCAGATAAAACGGAATCCAGATCCATTTTCCGGTGATGAGCGACATCAGTTCGTCAAGAAAAGAGGAATGCCAACTATTGAAGAAGAGTAATATCTGCTCGTCGAGCGATGTTAGCGTTTCGATCATGATTAGTTCGTAAAGATAGAATGTAAATTATTGTATGGCTGTAAGTTGGTAGTAAATATGATCAGGATTGCGTCCTCCGCATTCACATGAACGGGCAGGCATGTGCTTAACTGATCATGTTTTTATATTGCAAAGATAATTCATTTTTTCCGAAATATTGTCATGTTTTTCGCTTTTTTTGCACATTTTCAATAAAAAAAGCATCCCCGTAAGGATGCTTTCAAATATGATTTACTAATGAAGTCTTGATAATCAGATATCAGAATCTTGATGTGCCGTCGAAGCAGTGTGTGCAAATCTGATCTTTCGGAAGCCCTATCGCCTCCACCAGATTCTCGAGCGTATTGAATTTCAGTGAACTGAGTCCATAGATCTCGCGCATCTTCTCCACTAATTTGCAATATCGGCAGCTGCCGGTGGTGGCATATTCATCAAGATGCGCGTTCGGATCGCCTTCGATTTCCTTGATGATTCTGCGCGTGAGCAGCTCCATCTCAGACTTTGAAGAGGTGAAGTTCAGATATTTACAACCGTAGATGAGCGGCGGGCAAGCTATGCGCATGTGCACTTCCTTGGCACCGCACTCATAGAGCACCTTAACGTTGTCGTTGAGCTGAGTTCCCCTCACGATGGAGTCATCACAGAAGAGGGCGCGTTTCCCTTTGAGCATGGCCTCGTTGGGCACCAGTTTCATCTTTGCTATGAAACTGCGCATCGACTGATCGCTTGGTGTGAAACTGCGCGGCCATGTCGGAGTGTATTTTGAGATGCAACGCTGATATGGGGTGCCGTGTCCGGCGGCATAGCCGAGTGCCATTCCCACTCCGGAGTCAGGAATGCCCGCAACGCAGTCTACTTCTGTCTCAGAGTCTTGCTGCCCGAATACATAGCCCGACTTGAAGCGCACCTCATCCACGTTTCGGTTCTCATAGATCGAGGTGGGGAAGCCGTAATAGACCCACATGAAGGCGCAAATCTGCATCTCCTTGTTCGGTTCCCTTATCTGTCGGATTCCGTCAGGTTTCAGTTCGAGAATCTCTCCGGGCCCTACATCGCGCAGAAGTTTATAGTCGAGATTCGGAAACGACGTGCTCTCGCTGCTCACGGCATATCCGTCTTCTTTCTCTCCTATCACTATGGATGTGCGGCCGAGTTTGTCGCGCGCCACGATGATGGAGTCTTCCGTGAGGATGAGCATGCTGCAGCTGCCCTGAATCTTATCGAAGACGTTCTCGATTCCTTCCTTGAAGGTAGCGCCCTCGTTGATGAGGAGTGCTATGAGTTCTGTCTGGTTGGTGGTGCCGCTGCTCAGCTCGGCGAAGTGGGCGCCCTTGTCGATGAGTTCCTTCTCGAGTTCGGAAAGGTTGCACACCTTGGCCACCGTGACGATGGCATAGCGTCCGAGATGAGAATTGATGATGATGGGCTGGGGGTCAGTGTCGCTGATCACACCCATTCCGATGTTGCCCTTGTACTTGTGCAGTTCCGATTCAAACTTCGTGCGGAAATAGTTGCTCTCGAGAGAGTGGATGCTTCGGCAGAAGCGTTTCTCCTCGGCGTCGTATGTCACCATTCCGCCCCGCCGCGTGCCAAGATGCGAGTTGTAGTCAGTACCATAGAAAATGTCGTTGCAACATTTCTTCTTCAAGGTCGCTCCAAAAAAACCTCCCATAAGATTTTCTTCTTGTTGTTTACCTGTAATTTAAGAAATATCCGGTGAGCATCCCGCAGGCAGCCCACCGGAGATATGGTGCAAAATTAATAAAAAAGTTGGGATTTTCTATCCTGTCACTTCGATTTTTTTGATTTCTTTCCCTGTTTTTCGGTAATCTTTCCTACGATTCTTTCGGCGAGTGTCTTCTTGTCGAGGGGATGTATATCGTTCCATTCCCCCAAGTCGTAGTTGTCCACTATCTCGCAGTTGCTGATCTTATCGCACGTTTCCCGCTGCACGCTGCGCATTTCAGCCCATGCCTCTCTGCCGCCTCTGTCGCTTTCGGGCAGATAATTGGCGAGTTCCACGATATAGAACGGCAGTGCCGCGGCTTTTCTGTCGTCTCTCCACAATTTAGTCATACGCTCGAGCAGATCGCCGTATTCATTACGGTTGCTCACGTTGCTCTCACCCTGATACCAGACCACATTTCCTACGGGATATTTTGCTGTGGGCGCAATCATGGAGTTGTAGAGCACTGTGGGGGAGTAGCACCAGAAAGTGCTGCCGGGAGCATCTGGCATTCTCATTCCGGGCTTGTATTTCCATTCTCCTTCGAGCGAGATCTCCTCTCCGTTGTCGAATACTATCTTATATGGCTTTTCGGGAATGAATTCGCCGCGTCCGCCGTTGCTTACCAATCGCACGGTCACGATATTCTCACCCGGCTTCAGGAGCCCTTCACGCAGGCTGTATTTTCTTGGAGGATAGCAGTATGAAATGGTGCCTGCGAATTCCCCGTTCACGTATGTGGAATCCGAGTCTACGATCACTCCCATCCTTAGGGTGGCCGGGCGCTCTGCAAGCTCGGCCGGGACATTCACTTTTTTAGCGAACCAGTGGCTTCCGCCTATAGGATTCGCGCCATCCCAAGTCCAGCTGCGGTCTGTGAGGATATTCACGTCTCTCCAGTCGCTGAGGTCGGTGCCGGCCGCTTCCCAATGCTCTTTCCTTCCGGGGTCGCCTGCCCAAAGAGCCGCATTCCAGCGTGCCTGCTTCTCTCGCTCGTTGGCGGTGGTGCGGTCGCGGTATCCTTTGTCACGGTCGATGGCCAGACGCGCCAGTTGCTTCTGATATCCGTTAAGCGATCGCTCGCTCATCCATGCCTCGATCGGCGTGCCTCCCCAACTGCAGTTGATTACGCCCACAGGCCTGCCCGTTCTGGCATTCAGCTCGTTTGCTATGAAGTAGCCGAGTGCCGAGAAGTTGCGGCTCCTCGATGGGGTAGTCTTTTCCCATTTGCCTCCGCTGAGATCTGATGCCGGGCCTTCGAACACCACATCTTTCGGAGCTATGAATTGCCTCACTCTATCGTTGCTGTATGAGTTGATGTAGTCGCCATACATGTCTTCGACCCTGTAGACGAACAATTCCACATTGCTCTGTCCTGACACGAGCACCACATCGCCGCTGAGCACGTCGTTGACTATTGCGTCTCCCATCTGAATGGTGTAGGGGCCTCCGGCTTTCAGCGCCGGAAGCTGCACTTCCCACTTTCCGTCGGGGCCGGCCGTGACACTCTTTTTCCGTGTATTATTTATCTTGATGTCAAACTTCTCGCCGGGGTCGGCCGTTCCCCATAGAGTGAGAGGCTTCGTCCATTCCACCACCATTCCGTCTTGCAGGATAGTGGCCGGCACAACTTTTGCCTGCGCACCGGTAGCAATAAGGCATCCTAAAGCAAAAAATAATTTTCTCATGGTTATATTTTCATTTGCTGAAATGTCAATATCGATAAAGTTTCACCCTTAGGGCTGAATAATCATCTACTCCTATCCTCACGTGGCGCCCTTGATGGGTCTCGTCGCCGTTAAGACGGCGAATCACACGGAAACTTCCGTCAGGATTCACATCCACTTCATCACAACTGAGGATACCGATGCGGTTGCGTCCTTTCCATGAATCTTGCCGAGTGGAATCGTTGCTTAATTGAAAACCGTCTTCGCCGAGTCTCGCGGCAGCTCCGGTCTCGCCTTCTGCCTCGAATTTCACCACGATGCCGCGGCCGGCGATGAGGTAGTCGTCATCCGACAACTTAATGATCATCCCTCCTCCGTCAGGCCAGCGGCTGCCGTCGGTGGCGCGAGGATCCCATGGAAGCGTGAAGAAGTGGGAGGCCGTGATGATCACGTCGCCGTCTGCGATCTCTCTTGGAGTGCGGATATCTTCACCCTCGAACAGCAGCCCGAACGTAGTCCAGTCTTTGCTCAGAGGCGCTATCTTTCCGAGCAAGGAGTAAGCGGAGCGCAAGGAAGTTTTCTCCTTGTCGCTTGCATTCTCGATGGAAAATGGGCTGAAGCCTATGGCTCCGTGTTCGCCCACGGCATAGAAAGCATGGGTGCCGCTGTCGTCGCTCCTTCTGATCTCTGGAATGAAGAGGGGATTCCCTTCGATGTCATACTGCGCGAACCAGGGCTTGAACGGAGGATCATAAAGATCGGGAGAGATGAAATCGATCGACGGCGCACCCGCTTTCCATATCTTCTCAAGTTTGGCGAGCGGGCCTGCCGAAGGATATTGCCCGGGGCGGCGTCCGCGGCTATCCATAGCGGCATTCACATAGAGTGGTGTGGCCGGCAATATATTTCGCGCCGCCTTAGCGAGATTCTCCACATAGCCGGCGTAGTACCAGGCCATGAACATCTCGTCGGCCGCATCGCGGTCCGCTGACACATCGGCCCATGATGACCCCTTCTTCACATTCAGAATACCGCTGAGCTGACGGGGAACGCCTTCAAGATAGGCTGCTTCTGCCAGAGAGGAGTGGTCTCTCGCTGATTCAAGCATGCCGATCTCGTTTTCTATCTGAATCATGCTGACGCGCCCTTTCTTATCTTCAGACTTGATGTGATTGAGCAGAGCGGTGAAAGCGCGCAGGTCTGATTCAGCCACATTCCCGCTGAAAGCGCTGAGTATCTCGAGAGGCTTGCCTTCTTTCGTGACCGCCCTGGGAAAACGCTTCGTGTCGGTCTTCACCCATCCTGGTGCATAGCAGCTCATTGAATTTTTCCATGCCCCGAACCATAGCAAGACGATATTCAGATCATTTTCATCAGCGCTTTTCAGAGCCTCGTCTATTAGAGAAAAGTCATATTTCCCTTCTTCCGGCTCAATGAGTTCCCAATATGCCGGCATCAGCACGGTA
>CAMWXO010000074.1 GCA_947178245.1 uncultured Porphyromonadaceae bacterium | reverse complement strand
AAGAAGCGGAGCTGTTCGGGGCTCGTCTCGATTCCGGCATTCTTACGGCATCGTCGAGCAGGCGCTCGCCTACGAGCTGCTCCACAGCCATCTCGGCAAGCATCTGATTGTCGAAGTTGGCGTATTGCTGCGGATTGGTCTGCTTGAGCTGTTCGAGCTGCTGATTGAGCTCCTCGCGTTTGCGCTGATATTCGGTATAATCAATTTTTTTGCCGCCGATTTTTGCGACTGTAGTGTGGTCGCCGAAGAGATTACGGCTGTTGGTCAGCGCATCGCCGACGATGAAAGCAAGAAGCGCCACGCCGATGATGACGAGCAGCATCACTGATTTGCTTCTGATTTTCTCTAATGTTGCCATTCTGTGTTGTTATACTCTAAGAAGTTGATTATTACGTGTAAAAGGCCACCCCGCAACGTTGCGGAGAGGTAGCGGGGGGCGAAAACCCCCTAATTATCTCGCAAAGTTAGAAAAAAAAACGCTGACTTCCAAAAAATTTCCCCATAATTCGCCAACAGCATCAAAAATCTCCTTGCCCGAGACTGTTAATTCTTTAAACATTATCAAGAGTAGATTGTATATCTTTTAAAATAGATTCACAACTGTAAACCTTATCAACTCTATGAATAGACTTCTTCTCACATTACTGGCCACGGCGGCCACGGCCACGCCGCTGCTCGCGCAAGGAGTAAGCCTCGACAGTTGCCGCTCGATGGCCCTCTCCAACAACAAGGCTATACGTATCGCCGAAGAAAATGTCAGGGGCGCCGGATATCTCCGCGACGCCGCCAAGTCGGCTTATCTGCCCGGCATAGACTTCTCAGGAGGATACATGCACAATCAGCGAGGCATCTCACTGCTCAGCGAAGACGCCAAACTCCCCACCATGAGTTTCGACCCGAAGACCATGAGTTACCAATACAATATACTCACGGGGGCCGACGGCAAGCCGATGGTGGATCCCAAGACAGGGCAGCCCATCCCGACGGAAGTGGCCGTCATTCCTAAGGAAGCGATGGAATTCGACACCCGGAACGTCTTCTTCGGAGCCTTCACGCTGACGCAGCCCATATATCTCGGAGGCTCGATACGCGCGCTCAATCAGATAGCCAAGCACGGCGAGAGCATCGCCCGCTCGCTTCAGGACGTGGCCCGCGAAGATGTGATTCTCTCGGTGGATGAGGCATACTGGCAGGTGGTGTCGCTCGCAGAGAAGAAGGCGCTCGCACAAAGTTTCGTAGATCTCGTCGGCTCGTTCCGATCAAACGTGAAGGCCATGCAGGATGAAGGAGTAGCCACCCGCTCCGACGTGCTCAGCGTAGACGTGAAATATAACGAGGCCAATATAATGCTGACGAAAGTGGACAACGGACTATCGCTCTCGCGCATGGCTCTCGCCCAGATATGCGGAGTGCCCATCGACACCGAGATGACCCTGACCGACGAGGCTTCGGAAGGACTCTCGGCCGACATGACAATTCCCGACACCAACATGCAGGACGTATATGCCCGCCGCTCCGATCTGGAAGTGCTCCGCAAGGGCATAGATCTGCTGAAGAGCAAGGAAGACCTCTCGCTCTCCGAGATGCTGCCGAAGCTTGCTGCCGTGGGCGCATGGTCTTTCTCAAACCCCAACCTCAACGACGGCTTCAAGAAGAGATTCGGCTCGGGTTTCTCTGTGGGAGCCATGCTCACGGTGCCCATCTGGCACTGGGGAGGCAACTATAATAAATATCGCGCGTCAAAGTCGCAGACCGCAGCCCAGCGGCTTCTGCTTGAAGACATGGAAGAGAAAGTGTCGCTGCAGGTGAGCCAGGCGCGTTTCAGATATAACGAGGCTTTCAAGACCTACGACATGACACGCTCCAACATGAACAGCGCTGAAGAAAACCTACGCAACGCCGAATTCGCGTTCAAGGAAGGGGTCATGACCACCGACGACGTGATGGCGGCCCAGACAGCATGGCTGCAAGCCAAATCAGAAATGATCGACGCCCAGATAGCCATTCGCCTCTGTCACACCTACCTGAGCAAAGTCACCGGAACTCTCGGCGATCAATAATAATCCCGAGGCTGGAAGTTAGAATTTCTGTAAACGCTAATTGAGAATTTTGATTAAAGACATTAATAAAACTCCTGATTATAAAAAATAAAGACCATGGAACAGCATAACTACAATACTCCGCTTGCCGATCAGACAGAGGTGAGCTCAAAAGACAAATCACTGATCTTCACAGTGGTGATAGTGCTTCTGATAGTGGCGGCGATGGCCGTAGTAGGCTTCATATTCATCAAGCCGGCCCCCGACACCGTGCAGGGTATGGGCGAAGCCACTGAAATACGCATCTCGGGCAAGCTTCCCGGACGCATCACGGAGATTTACGTGGAGGAAGGACAGCGCGTGAAAGCCGGCGACACACTGGTGCACATCCATTCCTCGCTCGTGGAGGCCCGCATGGCTCAGGCCGAAGCAATGGAAGACGTGTCGAAAGCCACCAACCGCAAGGTAGATGCCGGCACGCGCAAGCAGATCGTAGCCTCTGCGCGCGACATCATGAATCAGGCCGCAGCCGCCACAGGCATAGCTAAGAAGACCTACGACCGCATGGAGTCTCTTTTCGCCAAGGGCGTGGTGAGCGAGCAGAAGCGCGACGAGGCTAAGGCTGCCTACGATGCCGCCAAAGCCGGAGAAGCGGCCGCACGCAGCCAGTATGAATTAGCAGTGGCAGGCCCCCAGAGCGAAGACAAGGATGCGGCGGAGTCAATGGTGAAAGTGGCCCGCGGAAGCGTAAACGAAGTGGAGGCCCTTCTTGAAGACCAATACCTCACGGCACCCGCCGACGGAGTAATCACTGTGGTCTATCCCAACGTGAGCGAGCTCGTGGCCACGGGCGCTCCGATCATGAATCTTCAGAAAGACGACAGCTATGCGGTATTCAACGTGCGCGAGACACTGCTGAAAGATATCACGGAAGGTTCGAAAATACGCGTGAAGATTCCCGCTCTCGACAAAGAGGAGACCATGACCGTGTTCTACATCCGCGACCTCGGCACTTACGCCAACTGGCAGGCCACCAAATCGACCGGCGACTACGACGCGCGCACATTCCAGATCAAGGCTAAATCTGCCAAGAAGATCGAAAACTTCCGTCCGGGCATGAGCGTGGTATATCTGGGAGTGGAAAAATAACATTATCGTGATTTCCCGGGGAGGCACGGCAATCCGGTATGCCCCCGCATCTCACGACACAACCATTTAATTATCGAATAAACATGAGTGGATTTCAGCAGATATTCAAGAGATCGGTGCTCGAGCTTGTGAGGCGCCCCATCTATTGGGGAGCGATGTTCGTGCTGCCCCTCTTCCTGATGCTCATGCTCACCAATATGATGGAGCAGGGTCTGCCCTCGAAGGTGCCCGCCGCCATCGTGGACAAAGACGGAACGGCGCTCTCGCGCGAGATAACGCAGAATCTGGGCTCGCTGCAGATGGTAGACCTCGTGGATCAGAGCAATTCATTTACCGAGGCGCGCCATAAGATGCAGGAAGGCGAGATATTCGGATTCTTCATGATTCCGGAGAATTTCGAGAAAGACCTTCTCTCGGGCAAAGGGCCCACCATCACCTTCTACACCAACATGACCTATTTCGTGCCGGCGTCGCTGCTCTTCAAGAGTTTCAAGACCACCGCGCTGATGTCGAAAGCGGGAATCATGCTCAACGTGGCGCAGACGGCAGGTCTCTCGGCCGAGGAAGTGGTGCCGATGATGCAGCCCGTCAATATAGTGAGCCGCGGGCTGGGCAATCCCGGTCTGAACTATGCCATCTACCTCTGCAACTCGTTTGTGCCCTGCGTGTTCCAGCTGATGATCATGCTTATGGTCTGCTTCTCGCTCGGCCAGGAGATAAAGTACGGAGGCTCTCCGAGGCTCCTTGCAATGGCCAACGGCAATATATGGAAGGCTGTGACCGCAAAACTCCTGCCGCAGACCATCGGATGGTGGATTCTCATCATCTTCATGCAGTCGTGGCTTTATTTCTGGCAAGGCTATCCGATGAACGGCAGCTGGTGGTGGATGACCGTCTCCGAACTCCTTTTCGTCGTGGCCTGCCAGAGCCTGGCGGTGTTCTTCTTCGGAGTCCTACCCAATCTGCGTCTCAGCCTCTCGGCTTGCTCGCTGCTCGGCATCCTGTCGTTCTCACTCGCGGCGTTCTCGTTCCCGGTGGAAAGCATGTATGGCAGCATCGCCATCTTCAGCTGGCTCATGCCGATACGCTACAACTTCCTTATATATATCGACCAGGCGCTCAATGGCATCGACGTGTGGTATTCACGCTGGTGGTATGTGGCCTACATTGTCTATATCCTGCTGCCGCTTACCGTGATGTACCGTATCAAAAAGGCATTCGCACGTCCGCAATATGTGCCCTGACGCGGCATGGCATCCGTTAAACAATTAGAAAACACAAAGATGGGAATATTCTTAAAGTCATATATAAAAGAGCTGAAGCTCATCACGCACGATGTGGGCATCATCCTCTTCCTGGCGTTTCTGCCGCTGGCCTACCCCATCATCTACTCCCTGATCTACAATCCGGAGCAGGTGAGAGACGTGAGGATGGTAGTGGTAGACCATGACCGAAGTGCCCTCTCGCGGGAACTGGTGCGCAATCTCGATGCCACGCAGGAAATCCGCATCATCGGCTATGCCGCCGATCTCGGTGAGGGCAAACACGCCATGAACAGCCATAAATGCTACGGCATTCTTGAGATTCCTGAGGGATTCGAGAAGAAAGTGGGCCGAGGCGAGTCTTCGCCGGCCGTGATCTTCGCCGAGATGAGCCTTCTGCTGCGCTACCGCGGATTTCTCGTGGCATCGACCAACGTGGCCCAGGCCATGGGCAGCGAGATTCTGGCGGAAGATATCAACACAAGAGCGCCACTGGCCGGCACTCTTGCCGTAACCGATCCGCTGGGTGTGGAAAACGTCACGATGGGCAATCTCGAGTCGGGATTCGACTCCTTCATCATGCCGGGAGTGCTGATACTCATTCTTCAGCAGTGTCTGGTGCTCGCCATCGGCATGGCCGGGGGCGCGAAGCGCGAGAAACCGTGGCTCTACAGCGACATCACCGGCCGCACATCGGGAGGAGTCTTCAAGTCGATGCTCGGCAGCGGGCTGGCATTCCTCACCGTGATTCTGCTCCCCTGCGTCTATATGCTCCACTATGTGCCGATGATGTTCACCTTCCCTATGGCCGGCGACCCCTTCGAGATCATGCTCTTCATCCTTCCGATGGTGATAGCATCCATATCGCTCGGGTTCTGCTTTCAGGGCGTCTGCTCAGAGAGGGAATCGGTATTCGTGCTCTGGGTGGTGACATCGGTGGCATTCCTCTTCCTGTCGGGCCTCACGTGGCCGCGTTATGCCATGGCAGGATTCTGGAAGACGCTCTCCGACCTCGTGCCGGCCACTTTCGGAGTGGAGGGCTTCATCAGGATGAATACCAACGGGGCATCGCTCTCGCAGGTGCGTCCCGACTATATCGCTCTCTGGATCCAGGCCGGCGGCTACACGCTGCTCGCATTCCTCATACAGCGCTTCATAGTGGCGCCGGCACGTCTGCGTAAGCTTGCCTGATATATCAACCCGCATTAAGAAGGGCTGACCGGTCTATTGAGACTGATCAGCCCTTTTCTTTCTACATCAGTTTCCTCAGGCGGGCCGGAGGGATGCCGAGCCGGTCGCGGTATTTCGCCACCGTGCGCCGGCTGATGTTGAGCCCGGCATCGGTCAGCGTCCTTGTGATCTTCTCGTCGCTAAGCGGATGCTTCTTGTCCTCGCCTTCCACCACGCGTCGTATCTCGGCTTCAATCTTGCGGTTGGTGAGCGCGTCGGTCTCTGTCTCCCCGCTGTTGTCGCCCACGGTGTCGCTGAAGAAAAACCGTAGCGGCAGTATGCCCCAGGGGAGCGCCACATACTTATTGGCAGTGCAGCGCGAGATCACAGAGGCATCGAGGCCGGAGACGGCTTCTATATCCTTGATCATCATGGGGCGGAGACGATAGATATCCTCCGTCTCGAAATATTCCTTCTGCCACTCCACTATCGCCGTGATTACCGACATCATCGATTCCTGCCTCATCTGCAAGGCCCTGATGAAGTCTCTCGCGTCGTTGTAGCGGTTGAGGATGAACTCACGGTCGCCGCCCGGCTCTTTCTTCTGCGCCGCCTTTACCCCGAGATCCCTCTTTGCCTGCGAGAAGGTCTCGCTTATCCGGAGTTCGGGGATATTGTTGTTGAGTGTGATCACCGGCTCGCTTCCCGACATCTCAATTATCACGTCGGGAATTATCGTGTCGATATGGCTTGAGGAGTCTACCGAGGCGCCGGGCTTGGGATTGAGGGTCTTGATAAGCGCGATGGCGGCATCCACCCTCTCCTGCGAAATCTTAAGGCGTGACACGAGAAGATGCAGATGGAGCATGGAAAACGCCTCGTATTGCTCCGAGAGGATGCGCATGGCGTCGTCGCGTGCCTCGCTCTCGGGCAGATATCTGAGTTGGAGCAGCAGGCAGTCGGCAAGGTCTACCGCTCCCACGCCATGCGGCTCGAGAGTGCGCACCGCCTCCAGAGCCTTATCTATGACACCCTGCGGCAGATCTATCCCGGCTGAAAAGGCAAGGTCGTTGGCCAGAAACGCCGGATCGCGCTGCAAACGTCCGTTAGGGTCAAGATTACCTACAATGAAGCGTGCAGCCGTCAGCACATCCGGATCAAGATGCAACTGTCCGAGTTGCTGAAGCAGGAAGTCGTAGAGAGAGGGAGCATTGTCGGGCATGGGCAGATCTTCCATATCGTAGCCTCCTTGCCTCGATGGGGAATGCCACTCGGTCAGCACCGGACTTGCCGCCACGGGAGTATTCTCGCTCTCTTCGGCATCAAGAGCCGGATTGGCCTCCATCTCACGCTGCACGGCCTCGTCGAGTTCGGGCGCGCTCATGTCGAGCAGGCGCACGAAGCGAAGCTGCTGCTGCGTAAGCCGCTGCGCGAGCCGCTGCTCCAGTTCAAGATTCTGACCGCTCTTTTTCATACGGCAAAATTACAAAATTTCCGTGGAATAACATATCATCTGCCGCTATATTTTAGTTTAGTAATTTAGAAGTTTAATAACTGTCTAGTATACACAT
>CAMWXO010000073.1 GCA_947178245.1 uncultured Porphyromonadaceae bacterium | reverse complement strand
CTTTAAAAGCCCTTGGAATTGTCGGATTCCAAGGGCCTTAATTAATATTTAATCGTTAATCTTTTATGTTTAGCGGTTGGATTCGGCGATCCAGGCGGCGAGGCCTGCGTTGAAGCTATCTGCTGCGAGCAGCTTCTCAAGCGGGAGATGCATGCGGTAGCGCCAGTAGTGCTGCGAGTTTGCCGGGATATTGATGAGCTCGTCGTGAGGATTATCGCGGCGCAGCGAGCCGTCGGTGCTGAGCCAGTCCTGAAGCGGCAGTATGCAGAGCATTGAAGGCGACTTCAAGTGCAGATCCACGATCTTTGCGCACACCCAGGGCTCTGCATACCGGGGCGCCTGGCCCGGCTCGTTGAGCACATAGTTGAAGAAGCGCTGGCTGGCTGCCGGATCCTGCTCCCACCATGCGCGTATTCCGTCCATGTCATGGGTCGAGGTCGTGCAGACGCTGTAATACGGATAATGCCATGTGTCGCCGAATTCGGTCTTGGGATCTTTCGGCATACGCTGTATCTCGAGTGATAGGATCTGCAGCTGACGCATCACTTCGGGCACGCAGTCGGGAATCATGCCGAGGTCTTCGGCGCAAGTGAGCATACCGGTTGAGTCAAGCAGGGGCGGCAGCTTCCACATGGCCTTGCCATACCAGAAATCGTTCATCCGGTGATAGAAGAAATCGTTGTAGAGGCGGTTGAAACACCAGCGCTCGTAGTCGGTCAGCGCACGGAACTGATATGTGAACTGCGCCGAGATGCGCGGATGATAGTGGCCTTTCTGATAGGGATCTTCAATGAAGAGCACGTCGTCGATGATGCCGAGAAGCGCGTTGCAGATGCGGGTGTTGCGCTCGCTCGGCTCAAGACGCGAGAAGTAATCCGCCACCTTGCGCTGGGTATCCACGGCCTCTTTCAGGCGATACTGTCCGGCCTGCGTCTCCTCAAGAAACTCGTGCTTCACTTCTTCGGTGTATTCCCCGAAGAAATCGCTGAGCATCCATTCCTGGATGAAGGGGCGCGCCTGCACTTCGGGATGAATCCAGAAGTCATAGTTGTGGCGGAGCTCCTCGGGCGAGTAGGGGAGGGCGGGATTGAAATAGCCGAGCAGACCGTGGATTGCATCCATCGGAATCTGCCAGATGCGGAAGAACCCGAGGATATGGTCGATGCGGTAAGCGTCGAAATACTCCGCCATCTTGCGGAAGCGGGCCTTCCACCATGCGAAGCCGTCGCGTGCCATCTCGTCCCAGTTATATGTCGGGAATCCCCAGTTCTGGCCGAGCACCGAGAAGTCGTCGGGCGGAGCTCCGGCCTGGCAATCCATGTTGAAGAGACGCGGATTGATCCATGCGTCCACGCTGTCGCGGCCGATGCCGATGGGGATATCACCTTTAAGCACTATTCCGTTCTGATGGGCATAGTCGCGCACCTCACGCAGCTGGCGGTCGAGATGATACTGCACGAAATAGTAGAAATGATATTCATGCTTGTGCGATTCGATGAAGCGGTCTACCGCAGCTTTGCTGTAGACTGCATATTCGCCCCATTTCGTGCTGTCGGGAGTATGGAAGAAGTCGCGGAGCACGCACCATGCGGCATAGTCGGCAAGCCAGTATTCGTTGCGCTCCACGAAATCGCGGTATTCCTTCGTCTTCATCGTGCCCGGCCCGAGTTCGGCATACAGCTCGCGCAGGAAAGTGAGCTTCAGGGAGTTGACAGCCTCGTAGTCCACCTGCGGCAATTCGTTGAGCCTGTGCGCCTCGGCCTTGAAGAAATCGCGGCGTTCCTTGTCTTTGAGCGAGCCTACTGCCTGAATACGCACATACATCGGATGGAGCGCGAAGATGGAGTTGGCGCTGTAGGGGTACGAATCCACCCAGGTGCCCGTCTTGGTCGTGTCGTTGATGGGGAGCACCTGAAGTATTTTCTGCCCGGTGAGCACGCACCAGTCCACCATCTTCTTGATATCGTAGAAATCACCTACGCCCGCGTCTTCGTTTGAGCGGATGGAGAACACCGGTATGGCCGTGCCGGCACCTTTCCACGACTTGCGGGGATTTTCAAAGCGGAGCCCGTCGAAGACGAGTATATCGGCCTTGTTCTTCGGATAGAAATCGAGGCGGCGGTTGTCGCGTGCCTCCCAGTCTACAGGGCGGCGCGTGTTCTTGTCAAGAATCACGAATTTATACTCCAGCGGCAGCTGAAGGTCGGCTACCGGGAGGGCTACTTCCCAGAGGGGATAGCGGGCATCGTTGAAGATCAGTGCCTTTTCCGGATTCCAGTCGCCGAGTTCGCGGCAGTTGCCGGCTATGGCGAGCACCTCGTCGGGTGTCACCATGGGTGCGATCACCTTGAAGAGTACCGTATTCTTCTTCGGCACTAAAGGTTGGTCGCGGAAATTGCGCGCGAGCATGCCGTCTACGAATGCCGATGAGAAGTAAGGCTTGTCGTCGGGCATCGCCTGCCATGAGGCGTAGATGTCGAATGCCTTGATTCCTGTTCCGGCCTCGAAGCGGTGGGGTGCGCCCCATTCCTCGCGCCAGGGTTTCCCTTCGGCCTTCACGATGAAGCGGTAGGTGAACACCGGTATTGACTCCGGAATCTCGAGCCGGATAGTCCATACGTCGGGCGCCGT
Organism: uncultured Porphyromonadaceae bacterium; assembly: GCA_947178245.1. Classification (GTDB taxonomy): domain Bacteria; phylum Bacteroidota; class Bacteroidia; order Bacteroidales; family Muribaculaceae; genus Lepagella. Next base: position 4,612 of record CAMWXO010000073.1, on the reverse strand, counting down.
CATCTCGAGCACGGGGGCAAGTGCCGGATCATCGTTGCCAAGCTGAGGTATCGAGCCGCTTATGTAGACTGATTCCCCCCAGTTGGTGTGATAATCTATGTGAATCTGAATTTTCATGATAGTGATTTTTTTCGGTTTCATTAATTGATGCCGGAGCCGCGTAGCCGCGCTCCGGCATGCTTCATCATCCGCAGCGGGAATTGCCGCACGAGGTGCAGATGAGGCATCCCTCCTGATAAATCAGTGTCTCCGCACCGCAATTCGGACACTTGCCCGAGCCGGCGGTGCCGTTGGGTATGTATTTCTTCAGCGCGCGTTCCACGCCGTTTTTCCACGTGTTGATGCTGTTTGAGTCGAGTTCGAGCCCCTGCACGAGCTTTATCACCTGATCGATGGGCATACCATAGCGCAGCACTCCCGAGATGAGCTTCGCGTAGTTCCAGAATTCCGGCTTGAACTTCTCCGAGAGGCCTTCGATGGTGGTCTTGTATCCTCGTTTATTGATAAACTGGAAGTCGTAGCGTTTCTTTCCGTCGGCATCCACTTCCTTTATGATCTTGCCGTGGTTGATGCTCTTGGGGCAGAATATGCCGTCTTCGTCATCTACGAGGCCGGTGAATATCTCGTAGGGCTTGCCATCCACGAGGCCCACGAAAGCGATCCATTTCTCCTTGTTGTTCTGAAATCTCACGACGTCGGCCTCAAGTTCTTTCGGACGTTTGGCCACGTGGTCGGGAGTGTGTATGAGTTCAGGAGCGGGAGCGCTCTTCTTTTTATCCACAGCCTCGAGCACATTATTGCGGGATCCGTCACGATATACGGTGCAGCCCTTGCATCCGGCTTTCCACGCCTGCATGTAGAGGTTGCCCACCATCTCCTCCGAGATGTCGGCAGGGAGATTGATGGTGACCGAGATGGAGTGATCCACCCATTTCTGCACCTCGCCCTGCATCCTTACTTTCTCCATCCAGTCGATGTCGTTGGAGGTGGCTTTGTAGTATGGCGATTGCGCCACGAGCTGATCCAGTTCTTCCTGGGTCATGTTCTTTTTAGGCTCGATTCCCTTTATTTTCATCCATTCGATGAATTTGGGGTGATATACGAGGAATTCCTCATACTGTTCGCCCACTTCATCCACGAAGTCTACGGTCACGTTCTCGTCGCCGGGTACGATCTTGCGGCGGCGCTTGTAGACAGGGAGGAATACCGGCTCCAGGCCCGAAGTGGTGCGGGTCATGAGCGAAGTCGTGCCCGTAGGCGCGATGGTGAGGCAGGCTATGTTGCGTCGTCCGTGTTTCAGCATCCGCTCGTAGAGAGCCGGATCAGCCTCTTTGAGGCGCTGAATGAAAGGATTGCCCTTCTCACGCTCCGAGTCATATATCTCGAAAGCTCCGCGCTCCTCGGCCGCTGTCACAGAGGCGTTGTAGTAGGCGAGTGCCAGCTGCTTGTGCACTTCTGTAGAGAATGCGGTGGCTTCAGGCGTGCCGTAGCGCAGTCCGAGGGCCGCCAGCATGTCGCCCTCGCCCGTAGTGCCGCATCCCGTGCGGCGTCCCATCAGGGTTTTGTCGCGTATCTTCTCCCAGAGATGCAGCTCGGTGCTCTTCACCTCGGCTGTCTCAGGGTCTTCCTTGATTTTGGTGATGATCTGCTCGATCTTCTCCATCTCGAGGTCGATGATGTCGTCCATGATGCGCTGAGCCTTTCCCACGTGCTTGCGGAATAGGTCGAAGTCGAACTTGGCTTCAGGAGTGAAAGGATTATCAACGTAGCTGTAGAGGTTGATGGCCGTCAGGCGGCAGCTGTCGTAGGGACAGAGCGGAATCTCGCCGCAGGGGTTTGTGGAGATGGTCTCGAAGCCCAGGTCGGCGTAGCAGTCGGGCACGGACTCGCGGATGATGGTGTCCCAGAATAGTACACCGGGCTCGGCGCTCTTCCATGCGTTGTGCACGATCTTTTTCCATATAGCGGAGGCATCAGCTTCCTTCACCACGAGGGGATCGTCGGAATTGACAGGAAATTGCTGATAATAGGGAGTCCCGGTCTCGGCGCAGAGCATGAAAGTGTCGTCGATTCGCACCGAGACGTTGGCGCCGGTCACTTTTCCCTGCTCCATCTTGGCGTCGATGAAAGCCTCTGCGTCGGGGTGCTTGCTGCTCACGGTAAGCATCAGTGCGCCTCGGCGTCCGTCTTGCGCCACCTCACGGGTGGAATTGCTGTAGCGCTCCATGAAGGGCACGAGTCCGGTGGATGTGATGGCCGAGTTCTTCACCGGTGTTCCCTTCGGACGCAGGTGTGAGAGGTCGTGGCCCACACCGCCGCGGCGCTTCATGAGCTGCACCTGCTCCTCATCCTCCCGGATGATGCCGCCGTAGGAGTCGGGATGCCCGTCGAGCCCGATCACGAAGCAATTGGAGAGCGAGCCCACCTGAAAATTATTGCCGATTCCGGCCATGGGGCTGCCCTGAGGCACGATGTAGCGGAAATCCTTGATCAGATCAAACACTTCCTCTTCCGACATCGGATTGGGATATTTGCTCTCGATACGTGCTATTTCGGAGGCTATCCTGCGGTGCATGTCGTCGGGCGTGAGTTCATAAAGGTGTCCGTAAGAATCCTTGAGGGCATATTTGCTCGACCATACGCGGGCGGCGAGTTCGTCGCCTCCGAAGTATTCAAGCGCTCCCTGATAGGCTTCCTCGTTGGTGTATTGTTTTTTGATGTCGGCCATTGTGTCTGGTTGCTAATTAATAAATATATGAAGAGTGTGGAGTTTCCCGAAATGGAAAACTTTCAGATGCAAAGTTCGGAAAAAATTTTCAGAAATGAAAATAAATCCTGATAATTTTTAAGGCAGCATTGCCGAGAGGCGCGACTCGTCGAGGATGGTGAAGATACGATTGCCCGTGGGCGTCAGCGAGGGGTCGGGCAGTGAGAGAAGTTGCCCCACGATAGATTCCATTTCTTCGGTGGAGAGATGCCTTCCGCGGGTGATGGCCGCGCTGCGGGCCATCACGAGCGCCATGCGCTGCATGATTCCCTCCACGGGGCTTCCCTCCACTCCGTATGAGTCGGAATCTTCTCTTACTGAGTCGAGTATGCGTAGCACCACCTCGCGCGCGTCGCCTTGTCCGATCATTGTGGGCACGGCGGCGATGCTCCAGATGTTGCCTTCCTCATATTCGAGGCTGAAGCCTATCGAGGCCAGTTCCTCGCTCACTCCCGCAAGGGCGTCCTGCCGGTCGCGGTCGAGTTCTATCTGCTCGGGGAAGAGCACGCGCTGGCTTGCCGGTTCCATCCTTTCCACGCTGCGCAGGCATTCCTCGTAGAGTATCTTCAGGTGTGCCCGGTGCTGGTCAATCACCATGATGCCTTCGCGCGTAGTGGTGACTATGTATTTTTCAGCAAACTGCAGGCAGTCTTTGGCAGGGGGAAGCGACATCTCTCCCACGGAAGGCAGCACGCCCTCCACCGGCTGCGATTGCCGGGCCGATTCTTCCTGACGGTTCATGAAGTTCCGGTAGAGCGATTCCCAGTTGCCGGGTGCGCGGTTGCTTCGGCCCGCATACCCTCCTGAAGACTTTCTGCCCGGCCCCGTAGAGGTTCCTATTTCAAACGGATTATAGTCCGGGGGCACTTCGATGGCGGGATTATCCTCGCCGGGAGTTGCGGCCGGGGCAGCGGCAGGAACGAGATCTGAATCAAAATCTATCTGCGGCGTGGCGGCGAATTTTCCCAGCGAAGCCTTCACGCTCGCACCGAGTATGCTCAGTATCTCCTTCTCGCGCTCCAGCTTCACCTCATTCTTGCTCGGATGGATATTGATGTCGATTTCAGCCGGATCCACATCTATCATGATGAAATAGCATGGCTGTGTGTCGGGGGCCGTGAGATTGTCGAACGCTCCTGTGATCACCTTGTGCATCCTCAGATGATTGATATGCCTGCCGTTGGCTATCAGGTGCCAAAGCGGATTGCGACGCCGGGCAAACTCCGGCCTCGAGACGTAGCCGTGTATCTTCACTATGTCGGTGTCTACCTCGATGGGAAGAAGCTGCATGTTGAGGTTGTTCTTCCAAAGATCGTTGATGCGCTGAAGCAGAGTTCCCGGGCGCAGGTCGATGACGCGGCCTCCGGTGTCGATGCTGAGGCGGAGGCGGAAATTGACAAGCGCCATACGCTCGAATTCGCGCATGATGAAACCGAGTTCGCCCGCATCCGACTTCAGGAACTTCCTCCTTGCCGGAACATTATAGAATAGATTGCGCACGCTTATCGAAGTTCCGGCCTCGCACATGCAAGGCTCCTGAGTCTCCACCACCGAGCCGTTGATGACGAGCCTTGTCCCCATCTCTGCGTCAGGAGTGCGCGTGCGCATCTCAACCTGCGCGATGGCGCAGATCGAGGGGAGCGCTTCCCCCCTGAAGCCCATGGTGTGGAGGCTGAAGAGGTCGCCGGCCGATCTTATCTTGGATGTGGCGTGCCGCTCGAAAGCCATGCGCGCATCGGTCTCGGTCATTCCCTTGCCGTTGTCCACAACCTGGATCAGCGTCTTCCCGGCATCCTTGATGAAGATGCGTATTTCTGTGGCTCCTGCGTCGGCGGCATTCTCCAC
>CAMWXO010000072.1 GCA_947178245.1 uncultured Porphyromonadaceae bacterium | reverse complement strand
GTGCATGTAGACGAGTTCACCCTTGAGGTGCGCGAGACGAAGCGCGGTATGGAAGAGCTCACCTCCGACATCCCCAACGTGAGCGAAGACGCCACAAAAGACCTCGACGACCGCGGAATCATCCGTGTGGGTGCATACGTTGTGCCCGGCGACATCATGATCGGCAAGATCACTCCGAAGGGTGAGAGCGATCCCACTCCCGAAGAGAAACTGCTCCGTGCCATCTTCGGCGACAAGGCCGGCGAGGTGAAAGACGCATCTCTCAAGGCAAGTCCCTCGCTCAAGGGCGTGGTGATCGGCACAGAACTGTTCTCGAAGGCAGTGAAGACAAAGACTTCGCGCAAGACCTCGCAGGAACTCACCGAAGCTCTCGACAAGGAATATAAGGAGCGTCTCGACAGCCTCCGCAATGTTATGGTTGGCAAGATGGAGACCCTGCTCAAGGGAGTGGTCTCGGCCGGCGTGAAAGATTTCCTCGGCGACGTGATAGTGGAGAAGGGTCAGAAGTTCAATGGAGTGAACTGGGCCGACTTCAAGTATGAGACCGTAAACCTCAGCGGATGGACTGACGACGAGCGCATCAACGGAATGGTGATGAAACTTGTCACCAACTATCTGCGCAAATCAAAGGAAATCGACAGCGAACTGCGCCGCAAGAAGCTCGACATCACCATGGGCGACGAACTCCCCTCGGGCATCATGCAGATGGCTAAGGTCTATATCGCCAAGAAGAGAAAGATCGGTGTGGGTGACAAGATGGCAGGTCGCCACGGCAACAAGGGTATCGTCTCCCGTGTGGTTCGCCAGGAAGATATGCCTTTCCTTGAAGATGGAACTCCCGTCGATATCGTGCTCAACCCGCTCGGCGTGCCCTCGCGTATGAACCTCGGTCAGATCTTCGAGACTGTGCTCGGATGGGCCGGCCGCGAACTGGGTGAGAAATTCGCCACTCCCATCTTCGACGGCGCAAGCCTCGACGATCTCAACGAGTGGACCGACAAGGCAGGCCTGCCGCGCTACGGCAAGACTTACCTCTACGACGGAGGCACCGGCGACCGCTTCGACCAGCCCGCTACCGTGGGTGTGATCTACATGCTGAAACTCGGCCACATGGTGGAAGACAAGATGCACGCCCGCTCCATCGGCCCGTACTCACTCATCACCCAGCAGCCGCTGGGCGGTAAGGCCCAGTTCGGTGGCCAGCGTTTCGGAGAGATGGAGGTGTGGGCGCTCGAGGCTTTCGGCGCAAGTCATATCCTTCAGGAGATCCTCACCATCAAGAGCGACGACGTCAATGGCCGCAGCAAGGCTTACGAGGCTATCGTGAAGGGCGACCCGATGCCGAATCCCGGCATCCCCGAATCGCTCAACGTGCTTCTCCATGAGCTCCGCGGTCTCGGCCTCAGCGTCACTCTCGACTGATAGCAGGATCCCGACTCAATATCTATAAAACCACAGGGCCGCGGGGCTTTCCGCCCCGCATCCGGCCCGACAACATAGAAAGGTAAGAAAACCTATGGCTTTCAAAAAAGACACTAAGATCAAGAACAATTTCACAAAGATCACTATCGGCCTCGCTTCGCCCGAGAAGATCAAGGAAATGTCAAGCGGTGAAGTGCTCAAACCCGAGACCATCAACTACCGCACATACAAGCCCGAGCGCGACGGCCTCTTCTGCGAGAAGATCTTCGGCCCCGTGAAGGACTACGAATGTCACTGCGGAAAGTATAAACGCATCCGTTATAAAGGCATCGTGTGCGACCGGTGCGGTGTTGAAGTCACCGAAAAGAAAGTGCGCCGCGAACGCATGGGGCATATCGAACTCGTGGTGCCCGTGGCCCACATCTGGTATTTCCGCTCGCTTCCCAACAAGATCGGCTATCTGCTCGGACTTCCCTCCAAGAAGCTCGACTCGGTCATCTACTATGAACGTTATGTAGTGCTCCAGCCGGGTGCAGCCGCAAATATCCAGACCGATTCCCGCAATGGCGAGAAACTTTCGTCCAAGGAGTCAGGCAAGGAACTTGAGCGTCTCGATCTCCTCTCCGAAGAGGAATATCTCGATATCCTCGACAAACTTCCCGAAGGCAATCAGCAGCTCCCCGACGACGACCCCAATAAGTTCATCGCCAAGATGGGTGCGGAGGCTGTCTACGAGCTCCTTCAGAATATCGACCTCGAGTCGCTTGCAGCCGACCTGCGCGACCGCGCGAGCCGCGAGGGTTCGCAGCAGCGCAAGACCGAGGCCCTGAAGCGCCTGCAGGTGGTCAATTCTTTCCTCGCGTCGAAAGACGTGAACCGTCCGGAGTGGATGGTGCTCAAGGCAATCCCCGTGATTCCGCCTGAACTCCGCCCCCTCGTTCCGCTCGACGGCGGACGCTTCGCCACTTCCGACCTCAACGACCTCTACCGCAGGGTCATCATCCGCAACAACCGTCTGAAACGCCTCATCGAGATCAAGGCTCCCGAGGTGATCCTCCGCAACGAGAAGCGTCTGCTTCAGGAGGCTGTGGACTCGCTGCTCGACAACTCCCGCAAGGCGTCGGCCGTGAAGAGTGACGTAAACCGTCCTCTCAAGTCACTTTCCGACTCTCTCAAAGGCAAGCAGGGTCGCTTCCGCCAGAACCTTCTCGGTAAACGTGTCGATTACTCGGCGCGTTCGGTGATCGTGGTAGGCCCGGAGCTGAAGATGCACGAGTGCGGCATCCCCAAGCTTATGGCCGCCGAGCTCTACAAGCCTTTCGTGATTCGCAAGCTCATCGAGCGCGGCATCGTGAAGACCGTCAAGAGCGCCAAGAAGATTGTAGACCGCAAGGAGCCCATGGTGTGGGATATTCTTGAGCACGTGATGAAGGGACACCCCGTTCTGCTCAACCGTGCCCCGACACTTCACCGTCTCGGCATCCAGGCATTCCAGCCCAAGATGATTGAAGGCAAGGCCATCCAGCTTCACCCGCTCGCATGTACGGCATTCAACGCCGACTTCGACGGCGACCAGATGGCGGTGCATCTCCCTCTCGGCAACGAGGCCATCCTCGAGGCTCAGATGCTGATGCTCGGTGCCCACAACATCCTCAACCCCGCCAACGGCGCACCTATCACCGTGCCTTCGCAGGACATGGTGCTCGGTCTCTACTATATCACCAAGCTCCGTCCCGGCACAAAAGGAGAGGGCACCAAGTTCTATGGCCCTGAAGAGGCAGAGATAGCCTACAATGAAGGCCGTCTCGACCTCCATGCTCCCGTCTCCGTGCTCGTAGACGACGTAGACGAAGAAGGCAATCCCGTGAAGGTGCTCAAAGACAACACCTCAGTAGGCCGAATACTCTTCAACCAGTATGTTCCGAAAGAAATCGGATACGTCAATGAGATTATCTCGAAGAAGTCGCTCCGCAATATCATTACCAAGGTGATCAAGACCTGCGGTGTGACCCGTTCGGCGCAGTTCCTCGACGATATCAAGAACCTCGGCTACAAGATGGCATTCCGCGGAGGCCTTTCGTTCAACCTCGGCGACGTCATCATTCCCGAAGAGAAAGCTGAATACGTGGCACAGGGCAACGCCCAGGTGGAAGAGATCATGGCCAACTATCAGATGGGTATGATCACCGGTAACGACCGCTACAATCAGGTGATCGATGTCTGGACAAACGTGAACAAGAAACTCGCCGACACGCTGATGAAGCAGATGGAGGAAGACCAGCAGGGCTTCAACTCAGTCTACATGATGCTCGACTCCGGTGCCCGTGGTTCTAAGGACCAGATCCGTCAGCTTTCCGGTATGCGTGGTCTTATGGCGAAGCCGCAGAAAGCAGGTGCAGAAGGTGGCCAGATCATCGAGAACCCGATTCTCGCCAACTTCAAGGAAGGCCTGAGCGTGCTCGAGTACTTCATCTCCACCCACGGTGCCCGCAAGGGTCTTGCCGACACCGCGCTCAAGACCGCCGACGCCGGATATCTCACCCGCCGCCTCGTCGATGTGGCTCACGACGTCATCATCAATGAGGAGGATTGCGGCACTCTCCGCGGCCTCATCTGCACAGAAATCAAGAACAACGAAGAAGTCGTGGCCACTCTCTCAGAACGCATCCTCGGACGCGTATCAGTCCACGACGTATATGATCCTATGGATCCCGACACCATTCTCGTGCATGCCGGTGAGGAAATCACCGAGGCTATCGCCGAGAAGATCGAGAATTCGGCCATCGAGGCCGTCGAGATTCGCTCGGTGCTCACCTGCGAGTCGAAGAAGGGTGTCTGCGCCAAGTGCTACGGCCGAAATCTTTCCAACCACCGCATGGTGCAGAAGGGCGAGGCTGTCGGCGTGATCGCAGCCCAGTCTATCGGCGAGCCGGGTACGCAGCTTACCCTCCGTACGTTCCACGTCGGCGGTGTCGCCGGTAACGTATCGGCCGTGAAAGATGTCACCGCGCGCCACGACGGACGCCTGGAGATGGACGAACTCCGCACCATCAAGGATGATAAGGGTGTGGATATCGTGGTAGGCCGTATGGGCGAGATGCGTATCATCGAGCCTAAGAGCGGTGTGGTGCTCACCAATGCCAACATCCCATACGGCTCGCGCCTTTACTTCAAGGACGGCGATATGGTGTCCAAAGGCGACATGATATGCGAATGGGACCCCTTCAATGCCGTGATCGTGGCTGAGGAAGGCGGTAAGATGATATTCGAGAACGTTGAGGAAGGCGTCACCTATCGTGTAGAGGCTGACGAGGCTTCCGGTATGCGCGACAAGATCATCATCGAGTCGAAGGATCGCAACAAGGTGCCCTCAGCGCGTCTTGTAGACGAGAACGGAGAGACCATCCGCACATATTCACTCCCCGTGGGAGCTCACCTCCACATCGAGAACGGCGCTGTCATCAAGCCGGGCGAGGTGTTCGTGAAGATTCCGCGCGCTGCCGGTAATGCCGGTGATATCACCGGCGGTCTGCCGCGAGTTACCGAGCTCTTCGAGGCACGCAACCCGAGCAACCCCGCCGTAGTGAGCGAAATCGACGGCGAGGTTACATTCGGCAACGTGAAGCGTGGTAACCGCGAGATCAAGGTGAAGTCTAAACTGGGAGAGGAGAAATCATATCTCGTGCCCCTCTCGAAGCAGATCCTCGTGCAGGAGAACGACTATGTGCGTGCCGGAACTCCGCTTTCCGACGGCGCTGTCACTCCCAGCGACATCCTCAACATCAAGGGCCCCACTGCCGTGCAGGAATATATCGTAAACGAGGTGCAGGACGTATATCGTTCACAGGGCGTGAAGATCAACGACAAGCACTTCGAGGTGATCGTGCGCCAGATGATGCGCAAGGTCAATATCCTCGATCCGGGCGATACCCGCTTCCTCGAGCAGCAGATCGTAGACAAGCGCAACTTCATGGAAGAGAACGATGCCATCTGGGGCAAGAAGGTGATCACCGACGCCGGTGACTCCACCATCTACCGCAAGGGTATGATCATCACCCAGCGTAAGCTGCGCGATGAGAATTCGGCCCTCAAGCGCAAAGACCTCAAGACCATGGAAGTGCGCGACGCCATGCCGGCCACTTCAGAGCAGGTGCTCCAGGGCATCACCCGCGCCGCTCTTCAGACCTCGAGCTTCATGAGCGCGGCATCGTTCCAGGAGACTACCAAGGTGCTCAACGAAGCTGCCATCAATGGTAAGACCGATTATCTTGAGGGCATGAAGGAGAATGTGATCTGCGGTCACCTTATCCCTGCCGGTACCGGTCTGCGCGAATACAATCGCATCGTAGTGGCCAACAAAGATGAACTTGCCGCCATGAACATCACAGACGACTACGCTTCTGTAGTAGACGTAGAGGCGGTTGAAGCCTGATTCCTCTGGAAATAGAATAAAAGAGGAGTCCCAAACCGGGACTCCTCTTTTGTTAGGTCAATATATCTATCTGTTGGAATTATTCACCGGATTTCTGATAAGAAGGGGCAAAAAGTTTCACCTGCAATGATGGTTATATCAGAATTTTTCGCTAACTTTGCGAAAATCTTGACATAAGATCAATCACTATCTATAATTGTGTAATCAAAATTCTAATAAAATGAAAAGAAACAAATCATCATTAAAAATCTTCAAGTTGCTGTTGTGGGTTTCGATGGTATTCAGTTTGTCGCTGGCAAGCTGCAGTAATGATCAAGAACCGGACAATCCGAAGCCTCCTGTAGGCGACAAAAGGCAGACAATAGAATTTCCTGTGGCTCTCCTTTCTTCGCTCCCTGACGGCTATTATGGCACAGCAATTGAGAAGGCCACTCCTTTGCGAGCCCCTATCGGAGACGCATCGGTGGCAATTATCTCGGGGCTCGACTTGAGAAATGCTGATAAAACCGAGATTAACGGTTTTTTAGAGAGGGGTGGTATTATGGTGGTAGTTAACCCGGATAATCATACCGACGATGTGCTTAGCGATGATTTAAACGACAATGCCCATCCCTACAATGACGAAACTGATGCACTTGCATTTGCGTTTGATGGAAACAACAGGTACATTATAGTGCAGTCGCAGCCTCTTGTGGTTGAGCATCCCGATGAAATCGAGATTCTCTCAGATGAGGAGTTCAATTCTCTTATGGGAAAAAAAGATGAAGGGGAGACAGACGAAGATGACGCAGCTTACATTGACGGTGAGCAAGATCAGCCGGAGTTGAAGGAAGATGATCTGTATTACTACAATCGCATTGAATTTCTCATTGAGTGGATCAACGAACGTTGTCAGGAGAATTCAGTAAAAAGCCCTTCTAATTCGATCGGTGCAGATAAAGACGAATCTCATAAGGTCGATCTTAAGAATTTTCCTGCATTGAAGGTGACTTATGAGTACCCTGTAGAGTTGAAAAATGAGCTCGAAAAGGCGGCGAGCAGTAAGGCTGATTCTCTTAAGGGCAAAGGAAAAATAATTCTCGAACTTAACGAATATCCGCTCTATGTCTTCGATGTCACCGATCAAAGTAACGTTGCTGGAGAGTATTATATCATCGATGCAAAGCTTACGGCAAGCAATGACGGTCTCTGGAATCCGCAGAAGTGCACTCATGGAGGGTGTGCTTCAAGATTGGTAGGGTATTTCATGAAATCCGTCAATTTGGAAGTCGCTTTGGTTGATAGCCTTTTGTCTGATAGAGAACTTAAGAATATAGAATTTTTTGAAAAACCCATGCCTGCAACTACAGTAGGAAGCACGACATATTCAAAATCATGCTCTTTTGAAATTAGTGGTACCATATCCGGGAAAGCCTCT
>CAMWXO010000071.1 GCA_947178245.1 uncultured Porphyromonadaceae bacterium | reverse complement strand
GTGTAGGTGAGAAGTATCAGCACCCCGATCACCACACACTCCACAAGCACGGTGGCCCACTGGGGGAGAAAGCCCATCAGCAGGTCGTTAAACCAGTTTGTGATTATACTAAAGTCAAACATTTCTATCTTCTTTAAGGTTAGCGGTCGATGTCGGGAATTACGAAGTCGAGAGCGGCTCCGATCGAGATGAGGTCTGCTATCATGTGGCCCTTACAGGTCAGATCCATTACGCCCACGAGATTGAAGCAGGGACTCTGGAAGTGTACGCGGTAGGGATTTTTCGTGCCGTCGCTTTCGATAAACACACCGAAAGTGCCGCGCGAGGCCTCAACCTGAGCATACCAATGTCCAACGGGGAGCTTGATGATCTTGGGCACCTGTGCGCGGATATCTCCTTCGGGGATATTGTCCACGAGTTGCTCAAGTATCTTGCAGCTTTCCTCGATTTCACGCATCCTCACCATATAGCGGGAGTATGAATCGCATCCGTATTCGAGCACTTCCTCAAACTTCACGCGGTCGTATGCTGCGTAGGGATGCTTCTTGCGGCAGTCGCAGCTCCATCCCGAGCCGCGTCCGGAAGGCCCGGTCACTGCATAGTTGATTGCTTCTTCCTTGCTCATCTTGCCCACGCCTACCATACGGTTTTTCGTGATGATATTTCCCGAGAATACTGTGTGGTATTCTTTCAGGCGCTCCGGCATGATAGCGATGAGAGCCTTCACGTCTTTTACGAAGTCGGGATGCAGGTCGGCGATGACTCCGCCTATTACGTTATAGTTCATCGACATACGGGCGCCGCAGGTCTTCTCGAAGATGTCGAGCACCATTTCGCGTTCGCGGAATCCGTAGAAGAATGCTGTGGTGGCTCCCATATCCATAGCCGTGCATCCGAATGCCAGAAGATGGCTCGAGATCCTCATGAGCTCGTCCATCATGGTGCGTATCACCTGAGCCCTTTCCGGAACTTCCACTCCGAGGGCTTTCTCGATGCACATGCAGAGGCAGTGGCGGTTCTGATGGGCGCTCATGTAGTCCATGCGGTCGGTGAAGTGAAGTATCTGCGGATAGCCGAGCCCTTCACAAAGCTTCTCGATGCCGCGGTGGATATAGCCTGACACTATATCTACTTTCTTCACCACCTCGCCGTCAATGGCTGCGCGGAAGCGCATCACGCCGTGGGTCGAGGGGTGCTGGGGGCCGATGTTCACAACGTAGTCGTCTGCTTCAAACACTTTGCCGGGCACGGCTTTCACGTTGCCCTCCGCATCTTCAACGTAGCTTACGGTGTCGTCTTCGTGTTTCTCGTCTTCCGTCGGTATGGGATTCAGTTTGGGATCGGCATCGTAATCCTTTCTGAGAGGATAGCCTTTCCAGTCATTGCGCAGGAAGAAGCGGCGCATGTCGGGATGGTTGATAAACTTGATGCCATAGAAGTCATACACTTCCCTTTCCTGAAAATTAGCAACTTTCCAGAGGTCGCTGACAGTGTGGATCATCGGGTTCTCGCGGTCGGAGACCTGTACCTTTACTGTCAGCATCCGCCAGTCGTGAGAAGTGGAAGTGAAATAGTAGACCACTCCCAGAGATTCTTTCCAGTCCATGCCCACCACGGCAGAGAGGACATCGTAGTCGAGCTCCGCATTTTCCTTCAGTGCTGTGGCAAGTGCGTGCCAGTCTTTATCAGGCACATTCACCGTCAGTATCTCTCCTTCCTCGAATGTGGCCGACGGGCAGATCTTGCTTATAGAGTCTTTTACGCTCATTATTAATTGAGGTGTTTGCTGTATTGATCTATTTTCATTAATACTCGCCCGCGTCTTCGGGATGCTTGCGGAAGAAGTCCTGAATCTTCTCCTGACGATTCACGCCACCGAAAAATTTCTGAACCTTGATCTTGCGCTGAAGTTGCATGAGTCCGTAGAACATTGCCTCCGGGCGGGGAGGGCATCCGGGAATGAAGACGTCTACAGGGATAATCTGGTCTACGCCGTCTACCACACAGTATGATTTCTTGAACGGGCCGCCGCTCACTGCGCAGCCTCCGCAGGCTATCACATATTTGGGCTCTGCAAGCTGCTCGTAGAGACGTATGAGGGCCGGTGCCATTTTGTGCACGATTGTGCCCTGCACCATGATGTAGTCTGCCTGGCGGGGCGAGTTGCGTGCCACCTCAAATCCGAAGCGGGCCATGTCGTAGCGCGCTGCTCCGAGGCTCATGAATTCGATGGCGCAGCAGCTTGTGCCGAAGCAGAGAGGCCAAAGTGAGTTGGCTATGCCCCAGTTGATGAGCTGGTCGAGTTTCCCCACCATCACGTTGGCGCCGCTGGCGTTGAGTTCTTCTACAAGTTTGTCGATGTATTCGTTGTCTTTGAAGTCTTCTGTCTTCATCGACTTTATTGACGGTTCGTTCACTGCCATTTGAGCGCTCCTTTCCGCCAGGCGTAAGCCAGGCCTAAAATTAGAATAAACATGAAGATCGCCACGCAGAGCAGTCCCGAGGGGCCGAGGCCGCGCATGATCGTAGCCCAGGGATAGAGAAACACCGTCTCAACGTCGAAAATCAGAAAGAGGATGGCGAAAATGTAGTAGCCCGACTTGAACTGAATCATTGATTCCCCTCGCGTCGGGATGCCGCATTCGTAGGCCTCGCCTTTCTTTACCGAGTACGATTTCGGGGAGATGAGGCGCGCTATGAGCAGAGCGGCAAACACCAGCGCCATGCCGGTGAGCGTCGCTGTCACAGCCAAATCCCCGTTGCTAATGTCCAACAGTAAATTCATATATTTTGTTATGTTTTAATTATTTATTCAGATGTTAAGGCGGGAATGAGCACAATATGGGCACAATCCGATTGCAAAGATACTTAAATTTTCTTAAAGATAAAAATTTTTTCAGGTGAGATTTAAAATAATGTTAAAAAAAAGACGAATCCCTGCAGCGCGGAAATTCGTCTTTTCTTCACTTTGAATCGTCATCGGCTTTTCAGAATGAAGCCTGATGTGTGGGCCACCGTCGAGGGTGAATATTGCGACTGGGCCGTGGCTATGCCGCAGCTGAAGTCTCCGTCGGCGCCCACCCTGCAGTCATAACTTACCACGTGCACACCCTTCGGGAGAGTGTCGAAATATAAGTTGGTGGCTTCATCGCGCACCTCTTTATAATACCATACCCCATCGCTTCCTCTTATGCCGGACAACTGCTCCGTCGGCTCAAGGCATGCGCTTCGGCTGTCGGTCACCGCCACATAGTCGAGATCGCGGCCGGCATTCAGGATGAGTGTAACCCTCACCTTCATTCCTTTTTTCAGTTCTATTCCCTCCACGGGCTTCATCGAGCCGTCAGGCTGCTCCACAAGTGCTACGAGGCGCTTCTCTATGCTCAGATCGGGCACTTCCGAGGCTGCGACATCCTCTATGGGACTCACATATTGACAAACTACTCCTCCCCATGCCGGTGAAGAGCCTTCGCGCTTCACCTTCAGGGTTTTCTTCGACGCATCCGACGCCCTCAGGGAAATGGTGAAAGCTCCTGTGAGAGCGGCTGCGGAAGGAATCTCGATTTCCTTATCGCCAAGATATATACCGGCTTTGCCGGAATTGTCGGCAGTTGTCCAGTCGCTGCCTGATGTGAGGATAGCGTTCACTGTTTCGGCTACATCCGCGCTCTTCCCCCAGTCCTGATACTGCCGGCCGAGCACCATCCACTGGCGAAGTCCGTCGATCACCTTGTTGGCCGGCTGCAGCTCAGCGAATGCCTGAAGTGCGAGGGTAGTGGTGCGGAGGGTGAAAAGACCTCCATAGCCCGAAGAAAGATTATCGAACCATATTCCTTTCTCCGGGGTCTCGCTGGCATACTGCCTTATGGACTCAAGAATGGCACTGGCTTCCTTCACCTTTCCGTTGCGGGCGAGTACCATAGCGGTCTTGGCTTTCTCAGCTATGCCGTAGTCTTTCCATTCTTTTGATATATCGACGAGCGCGCGTGCCGCGAGACCGTTCATCTCCCGGCTCTTCGCTCCCTGCGGAATCACAGACTGCGGAAGGCTGCTCCTCACGTATACCCAGTCGAGCAGATAAGCGAGAGATTCACCTTTCTTGTGATATTTGTGATAGTCGTCCACCATCTCGCCATCAACGAATGCCACACCTCGGCGCGCTATATTCTCCCATGCCGGGAAGCCGGCGAGAGCGCCGTTGCGCGAGCACATGGCGAGATACCGCACTACTTCTGACGTGATCCATGACGACGGGCGCATGTCGGGACACCAACTCCACCCGCCGGCCGAAGTCTGAGCCTCTTTCAGTTCATCAAGGATGCCGGAAATGGTACTTTCCGCTCCTTCCGCATCAAGCAGTGTGGAGAGCCGGCTCATGCGTAGGGTCTCCGATTCGGCATTGTTCACCCAGGGAGTGTTGTTGAGTGAGGTTATCTTCAGTTGTCCGTCTTTCTCAAGATTGCTCCTGACGGAGGCGAATGGCGAATCTTTGTCTGAAAGCAGAGCCTCGAGACCTTGCCGCAGTGCGGGATTGCTTGAGATAAGGTGAAATGCCGTGGCATTGCCGAAGAGGGCGCGGGCTTTCGATGTGATGCTCTTGGTGTCGGGATTTACGATTTCGGGCAGCGACGTGAGGCAATACCAAGCCGGATTATCGCAATATTGCAGTGTCACCTGGTCTGTGGGCTTGAATTTGGGAAGCTTCACACTTATCTCCTTGCCACCGGGAGAAATCCAGAACGGGGTGGACTCCACCACCGGAGTGGAGGAGGGGAGAACCGGAACGATAGCCTGTTCGCCATCCTTGTGCGAGCCGCTCTCGGCGTAAGCGCGGAAGCCTACGGAAGAGATGCCGTCTCCCACACACCATTCCATCGTCATGAGCCGGTTGGCGCCGTCGGCCAGATTCTCTTCAGCGAAATCTTTCGACGCTATGAGTTTCCCTGAAAGAAGATCCACTAATTCCAGACGCCCCTTCACGGGTGTCTCTTTCCCGGAATTGTTGAAAGCGGTGGCGGCTATCTCTATTCTGTCGCCTGTGCGCACGAAGCGCGGGGCCGAAGTGGTCACCATCACGGGCTTTGAGGCTACTGCCTCAAGGGCGACCTTCGTGGTCTGCAGCCTTTCGTCGTATCCTATCAGCTGGAAAGCCCATGTGGTATTGAAGTTGGGAGTCGTGAACTCCACATTCAGCATTCCATCCTTATCAGTAGTGAGAAATGGCATGAAGAAAGCAACCGGGCATTCAGATGAGCGAAGCTCAGTAGAGTCTTCGCTTTCCGCCTCAGATGAGTCTGCCTCCATCTCAACCTGAGATTCGGAAGACATCCCTGCGGCATACCCGTATGCCATCACAGACTCTTCCTGAACTGCAAATCTGTCGGAATCGTCGGCCATGTCATACGCCATAGGTGCCGCGCCGGCAGCCCTTTGCGCCGACTTACGCATGATGCCTTCACTCGCCTCCATCATCACTCCGTTGTCGGCGATAGCGGCTGAGGTGAGCATTACAGTATTTCTGATGACAGTGGCCCCAATCCCCCAGTTGCGGTTGTAGTCTTGCAGAATGGGGAGCTCGATGCCGTTATATCTCAGATATTTGGAACTTCTGATATTGGTATAGATCGACAGAAGTCTGTTGAAGGAATGGTTGATATAGTAATAAGTCGGGCGATAATCAGGCGACGGATTGAACGCCCACTCAAACGGTGCGATAGCGTTGAGTGCCTTGTCTGTCATCACTGCCATTGCAGGTATTATTCCCGTCGGGGTATAGTTGCGGCTGAAACGGAATGTCCATTTCTCCTGATCGCCGGCTGTCAGTCTGTCTCTGAATGATTCCGTCTTCACCTGAAGCCGATCGGCGCTTTCAGCCGAATTGATCTTGATTGTGGCCGTTTCATAATTCAGGTCTGAAAGATAGGTCAGGTTCAGATTGAGCGATTCATAACCTGTGGGTGCCTCTACCGGCAGACTGATATTGTCTTTTTCTATATGCAGCCATTTGGTAGAGATAATTTTCTTGTCTCCTGAGAGAACGGCGGGTATCCATCTGTCTGCCCGGCCACTTCCGATGGTCACATTCACTTTCTTCTCGCCCGGCTTCGCATATATCACTTTTTCAGGAGTCCAGAGTCCTGTGCCGGCAGGTGCTGACTTGTCTGTCCGTCGCCATAGTGTCAGCCTGGTGTCAGCATCAATGTTTTCGTCTTCAAGAAGTTCAACATCTATAGCATACTCAGCCGAAGGCATGTCTGCTATGGGCAATTGCAGATTGGGAGCCGTGAATGTTCCTTCTGCGATGGTCTTGTAGTCCGGAAGGCGCGAGATGGTGTATTTCAGTTCCTTTTTCACCCTTTTGTGGAGCATATTCTCCACATAAAATTTCAATGTGGCGCTTTCGTCTGTGACTTCTATCAAATACGAGTCGGATTCCGGCACTATGGTGTATTCCTTACCTAAGGCAAACATACGTGATGGGCCTTCTTGTGTTTCGCCCGCAGGTGAAGTGGCCGAGACCCGCACGTCAAAAACGCCTTTCTCGAAAGCGGTGCCTTTAAGATTGGCTGTCGGAAGCAGAATCTCATACTTTCCGGCGGCATCAGCGGTGACGGAACCATTGTACGTGGCGTAGCCTCTGTACCACCACCTCATGGGAGATGAATAACGCACGTTATACTCTACTTTAGCTCCTGCCACCGGCATACCTGAGTAAGTGAGCACTTCTCCACGGATACATACGGTGTCTCCCTCTGCTGGCTCTGAGTCATCATTGTCGGTGGTCACGAAGAAAGTGGGGGCAACATAATCCGCTACATTCACCTGGCAGTAGCCAATTCTCTTATCGTCGGCATCGTACGCCTCTACGCGCCATGTCCCGAGCAGTCCGTCGGCAGGAATCTCAAACGCGCATGATGCGCGTCCGAATCTGTCGGTCATGCACGATTCTTCCGCCCTTGTCTTCCGGTTGGCATCGATTAGTTTGAGTGTTACTCGGGAGCAGGAATCGAGGCTCATAGCCTGTCCGGTCACCGAGTAAGCCACAGCCACTGCTTTAAGGCTGTCTCCGGGGTGATATATCGAGCGGTCGGAAAGGATGCCGGCTCTCATGCGGGTTGTCTTGCTGTCTCTCGGGGCTTCGTTATTGTAGTAGCGCTCTCTGTTGCTCCATTTCGAGTCTTTGTAGGAGGCCGAGATTCCGAAACGTTTCTCGGTCACGGTCACGCATCCGTCGCTGTCGGTGGTCAGAGTTGCTGAGAGCGTTCCGCTTCCTCCGTATCTTTCAGGATAAGTGTAGATC
>CAMWXO010000070.1 GCA_947178245.1 uncultured Porphyromonadaceae bacterium | reverse complement strand
AGAAGGCACAAAATGCTTGGAAGATACTTTCGTTCATTTCGACGTGGAAGCGCTCATCATGCTTGACGGATCTGCCTTCGATGCCGGCCGATACTCAATAACGCCCCATATTGCTGACAGCAGCGACATGCGCCGCATATCTCAGTTTCAGACACTTCCCGATGTAATAGGCGTTTACCGCATTCCCGAACCACAGCCGATCGACGAGGCTATGCTGTCCACTTCCCTGACCCTGCTTCTCGACGGCATCCAGGATCCGGGAAATCTCGGCACTATCCTCCGCATAGCCTCATGGTTCGGCATAGGCCAGGTGGTCTTGGGTAAAGGCTGTGCAGATCCTTATAATCCAAAGGCGGTGCAGTCATCGATGGGTGCTGTAGGAATGGTAAGGACAGTTCAGGCTGACCTTATCGAATTAGCAGAAGCTCATCCGGATATTCCCCTCTGCGGCACTCTCCTCGAAGGCTCCGACATCTATACCACCCCCCTGCCTTCACCGGCCATGATAGCCATGGGCAATGAAGGCAACGGCCTGAGTGAGCAACTTAGAAGACGTGTCACATTGCCGCTGCATATCCCAAGTTTTGCGAATACCCCTCATGCCGAATCGCTGAATGTGGCCGCAGCTACCGCCGTGACCGTATCGGAGTTCAGGAGACGTCAATATTACCCAATCCCTAATTAAGAAGAGAACGTGAAATCTGTATATTTCTGCAACTCATGCGGCTATGAATCTCCAAAATGGATGGGGCGCTGTCCCGCCTGCGGAGAATGGAACACATTCGTGGAAGAAAAAGTCGCCTCTAAAAAATCGTCAAAAGGCAATAAGGGTCTTCTATCTGTAGAGGGGGCACGTCCGGTGAAGCTTTCGGATATAGAACCTCTTGCAGAGCCGAGAATACACATGCCATCCGAAGAACTCAACAGGGTTCTCGGCGGAGGGCTGGTAGCAGGCAGCCTCACACTGCTCGGTGGTGAACCGGGCATAGGCAAATCAACACTTCTGCTCCAGAACATACTCTCTATCCGCAACCGGCGCATACTTTATGTGAGCGGTGAGGAATCGGCCACTCAGCTGAAGCTCAGGGCCGACAGGCTCGGAAAAGTGTCGGACGACACTTTTATCCTTACAGAGACAAGACTCGACAGGATTTTCACACAGATTGAAAACGTGCACCCGCAACTTGTGGTGATCGACTCCATTCAGACCATAGCCTCGGCCGACATCGAGTCGGCAGCCGGAAGCGTTAGCCAGGTGAGGGAATGTGCGGCCGCGCTATTGAGATATGCTAAAGAATCGGGAGTACCGGTGATTCTCGTGGGCCATATCAACAAAGACGGTGCCATAGCCGGGCCCAAGGTGCTCGAGCATATCGTAGACACCGTAATTCAGTTTGAAGGAGACAGGCAGTATCTCTACCGCATATTGAGAGCAATAAAAAACAGGTTTGGCTCAACGAGCGAAATCGGTATATATGAAATGGTGCATAAAGGACTGCGCGAAGTCAAAAATCCTTCCGAGATGCTGCTGAGCGACAACCGCGACAGCGAGATGAGCGGAATCGCCATCGGAGTCACTATCGACGGAGCCAGGCCATTTCTTGTGGAAGTACAGGCACTCGTGTCATCGGCTGCCTACGGAACGCCTCAGCGCTCAGTGACCGGCTTCGACCAGCGCCGCCTCAACATGCTCCTTGCCGTGCTTGAAAAGAGGGCGCGGTTCAGGCTTGGACAGAAAGACGTATTCCTGAACATCGCCGGCGGACTGAAAGTGACAGATCCCGCTCTTGACCTTGCTGTGGTGGCTGCCGTGATGTCTTCCAACTTCGACATCTCCATCCCGAGACAAACCGCGTTTGCCGGAGAAGTGGGACTCTCAGGCGAGATCCGCACCGTCACCCGCATTGACCAGCGTGTAGCCGAAGCTGCAAAACTCGGATTCGAGACAATATATATCCCCTCGGGCAACATGAAAGGAATCCACGACAAATTCAACATCCGCATTGTCGAAGTCAACAAAGTCACCGAACTTTTCCGTTACCTTTTCAAAGACAATGAATAAAAAAATCGCGCTCACCTCGAAGGTGAACGCGATTCTTTTATTCCATAATACTTGTCGCTTGTCAGAGGAGGCTTGCGGTGCGGCGGATGAATTCCGAAAGTGAGGCACCTTTCAGAAGGCCGCTCTGAAGCAGGGCAAGGTCGATGATCTGCTTTACTTTGGGAAGAGTGGAGGCATAATCCGACACTTCCTTCTCCAGTTCGGCGCGCAGCGACGCAACTTTCTCATTCTGCTCCTTCATTTCAGGAACGCTCTGATTCTTCTCTTTCGCTTCCTGCGAGGCTTTGGAGATCTCTTCGTTGATGCCAGCGATCTGCTTCAGAAGCGCGTCTGCCTTATCGCCTACATTCTTCTGAGTCTCCTCGATGATGGTCTTCACTGCAGGCTGATCGGTATTGACGGTGAAGGAATAGTTGGCGGGCATCTCACCGTAGAAAGCCATACCGGGCTGCATCGCAGCCATCTCCTGCATACGGCGCATGAATTCGTTCTGCGTCACTGTAGCGGGAGCAGCTTCTGAGGAGATTGCATCGAAGCCCACTACGAACTGAGCCTTCTCAACCTCAGGAATCTGCGACTTGAAGATGATGGTCATCACTTCGGTCTGGTTTGCAGTCAGACCGCTACCCTTGTCTTCAGTCTTGCGGATGAGGCGCTCCGGAGTGTCGCTGTCTACGCGCACGAAACTGATACCTTCAAGTTTAGACTCGAGTAAGCCAACGATGTGTGTGCCTAACTGTCCGTCGAGCAGCAGAACGCTGTAGCCCTTGGCTTCAGCGGCCTGAATGAAGCTGTGCTGAGCTGTCTTATCGGTGGCATAGAGATAGACGAGATGGCCGTCCTTGTCTTTCTGCTCACCTTCCACGAGAGTGTGATACTCTTCAAGCGTGAAGTATTTTCCTTCCACATCCTTGAGGAGATAGAACTTACGCGCTGCCTCGAAGAATTTCTCATCGGTCAGCATTCCATACTCGATGAAGACCTTGATGTCGTCCCATTTCGCTTCAAACGCCTTGCGGTCTGACTTGAACATGGAGTCAAGCTTCTCGGCCACTTTCTTGGAGATATATCCTGATATCTTCTTCACGGCTGTGTCGGCCTGCAGATAGCTGCGGCTCACGTTGAGCGGGATATCGGGAGAATCGATCACACCCTGCATGAGGGTCATGAATTCAGGCACGACTCCCTCAACCTGATCGGTCACATATACCTGGTTGCTGTAGAGCTGAATCCTGTCTTTGCGGATGTCGAATTCATTCTTTATCTTCGGGAAATAAAGAATACCCGTGAGAGTGAAAGGATAGTCCACATTCAGATGGATCCAGAACATAGGGTCGTCCATACCCGGCATCAGTTCGTGATAGAACTTCAGGTAGTCTTCATCTTTAAGATCAGCCGGTTTCTTAGTCCACAGAGGCTCGGTGGCATTGACCACGTTGTCCTGATCGGTGTCTACCATCTTTCCGTCTTTCCATTCCTGCTTCTTGCCTGATATGACAGGCACAGGGAGGAAACGACAATATTTCTTCAGAAGCGTGTCGATACGAGCCTGCTCCAGAAATTCCTTGCTGTCATCGTCGAGATAAAGAGTGATCTCGGTACCGCGATCAGATTTATCGCACTCCTCCATCGAATATTCAGGACTGCCGTCGCATGTCCATAGCACACCCTTGGCGCCCTCTTTATAGGAAAGAGACCTGATCTCGACCTTCTTCGACACCATAAATGCCGAATAGAATCCAAGGCCGAAATGGCCTATGATATTGTTGGCATTATCCTTGTATTTCTGAAGGAACTCCTCTGCTCCGGAGAATGCAATCTGATTGATGTATTTGTCCACATCCTCCTTATCCATACCGATACCACGGTCGGTCACGGTCAGGGTGCCTTTTTCCTTATCTATGTCCACGCGCACGTCGAGAGTGCCGAGTTCACCCTTGAACTCTCCGAAAGACGAAAGTGTGCGGATTTTCTGAGTAGCGTCTACAGCGTTGCTTACGAGCTCACGAAGGAAGATCTCATGATCGCTGTAGAGAAATTTCTTGATTACGGGGAAAATGTTTTCAGTAGTTACCCCAATTTTACCGGTAGTCATTTCTATGTATTGTTTTAGTTTATTTCTTTCTGCACAAGGATTATCAAATTCTGTGCCAAAAATAAAACAATCGTAAGCCTGATAAGATTGGGGCTTTAACAAAAATTTATATGCTGCAAAAAGAAGAGCGATCCGGCAAACCGGACCGCTCTCGATATTCCCAGGGAATTACGTAGTCTGAATCAAACACCCGATCATTCGGCTGCTTCCTGCTCTTCAGCTGCAGTGTCTTCGGCAGCCGGCTCCTCTTTGAATTTGGAATATCCTTCAGAAATCAGGAGGTTATACCAGGTGAAGAGTTTCTTGATGTCGGAGGGATACACCCTATCGCGGTCGAAGTCTTCCACGGCTTTGGCAAATTCCTCACGAAGGCCGTCTGTATCCAATGCCTTGATGTCGATGGGCTTGCCCTGCTCCACCTCATAGACTCGGTCAAGAATCTCTCCGAGAGGGAGATCTTCTCCGGTGGTATACATGGCGATGTCACCGAGGCAGACAACCCTGTCACGGGCACCGAGCGGAAAGCGCTTCTTGCTCTTCAGGTCTTCCACAAGAAGAGTACGCTTGCCGGGAGTGAGTATTTTGTAAAGACCGGGTTTGCCGGTGATGGAAAGAATTTCCTTAAGCATTTTGTCTTAGAATTATGCAGCCAGGACATTCTGACCGCGGATTATTAAATAAGCGTTTTCATCGCACCAATGTGTATTCCACAGAGTCGGAATGCAACATCGGATGAATGGTATTTACTGCATCTATAAGTTCGATCTTCAACGGCAGCCGCTCTCCCCTATGGGAAGCCACCTCGTTATAGTCGGTCACTACCCGCACACGCTTCTTCTCAAGAGAAAACTCGCTCATGGGCACATAGTAACTGACCCTCACCTTCGACGGGAAAAGCAGCAAGCTTTCATCTTGCGGCACATTCTCGGCCATGACCGAGACAAGTTCTTCCTTGGCCACGAGAGGCTCCACATTTATATTGACTTTCACCGATGAGGGAATCAGTCTGACACCTTTGATAGGTTTCAGTTCCGAAACGAAAGTCACGGATTCGGCAAGGTCAGACTCTACGTAGGTCTTGGTGAAGACTCGATGGAGCGTGTCAAGTATCTCTCTCGGCCCGTAAGCGGTGACCCTGAGGGGTTCCGAAGCGGGATTGCCATACACTATGTAGCCCGCACGCGGACGTGCCACCACCGACACCTGCACCGGCACATTCTTTCCGGGCCGGTCGGTATAGACAAGCCTCAGCGAGTCAATGCTGCATGAGAGAATCGTTGCATTGATGCCGAAAGTTTCCTTTAAGGCAGCACGCAGGTCGGAATGGGAGCATATAAACTGCCCTTCAGCTGCCAGATCCCTGAAGTTGAGATTGACCGTCGGGGTCCGGAAATATGCCGAGCGCATCAGACCCGAGCCCTTATCCTTTATCTCCACATGAATGGTCTTTGGCACCTCGGAGATAAATGTCACGCTGTCGGGCTTGTTGGTGATCTTGACATTGACCATGGTGCCGTGCTGCACCGAGTCATTGAGCGTAAGAATCACCCAGAACAATGCGGCTATGGCAACAAACACTGTGTAAGTAAGCAAATTCCGAAATTCAGAAGATTTCCGGAGATTTACCCACCACTTTACGAACGATTTAAGCCGAAGACGCATGAAGGAGCAACCGAGGGGAAAA
The DNA here is from genome assembly GCA_947178245.1 of uncultured Porphyromonadaceae bacterium. Lineage (GTDB taxonomy): Bacteria > Bacteroidota > Bacteroidia > Bacteroidales > Muribaculaceae > Lepagella. The sequence continues at coordinate 1,481 of CAMWXO010000070.1, read as the reverse complement.
TATTAACGCTGTGCGTTGGGATTTTCCACTCCGGCAGGGAAAACCGAACCCTTGTCTATCTTCATCTGCACGCCGGGAGCAACCTCAATCATTACGGTAGTCTCGGCAATATCTTTAAGTTTTCCATGTATTCCTCCGGCTGTCACCACCCGGTCGCCGGCTTTCATGGCCTCACGCGCTTTCTTTATTTCTTTCTGTTTTTTCTGTTGCGGACGGATCATGAAAAAGTAGAAAATGGCGATCATCGCCACAATCATGATCAGACTGCTCATGCCGCTGCCTCCGGCTGCTGCTTGAAGAAGGATTGAATTCATTTTAGCGTTGTTATTTTAAGTTGTTATTTTCTGAGTTTTCCACTTTCTTTGAGATTGGTGATCACCGATGCGAGAAGACCATTGACAAAAGATCCGCTCTTGGCCGACGAATAAGACTTGGCGATCTCAATATATTCGTTGAGCGAAGCCTGAATAGGAATCTTCGGGAACGAGAAAATCTCAGCCAGAGCCGTCACCATCACAATCACATCCATGTATGCGAGACGATCCGATTCCCAGTGCTGGGTATTCAGAGCCTCGTCGATATAGCCTTTGTATTTGGCATAATTCTTTACGGTGGCTTCAAAGAGAAGACGTCCGAAACGGGAGTCTTCCGTATCTTTATACATCGGGAACACCGGATCATCGATTTTCGAAGCAGCATCGGAAGCCTTTTCCTCAAATCTCCTGAACGTCTTCAGGGCGAATTCATTCATGATCTCGAAATCATCGTTCCAGAATACGGACTTGGTTTCAAGATTCTCAAGAAACTCCTCGTCGTTGAGGATAATCTGCGTCATGACCTTGCGCCAGAAAGCGGTATCCTGCTTCAGATCGGTGGAGTCTTCACTCATATATTCCGCATAGAGTTCCGACCCGGTGATTTTTTTCAGAAGATGACGCAAAAGGTCTCGATCCTGCTCGAGCCACGAGATTTTCTTTGACTCGGCATATTCCTGAAGTGTAGGTGAATCCTTCAGGAGCTTCACGAGTTCATTATCTATAAACTTGGGATTCGGATTCTCATCTTCCTCTTTTTTGATATACCGGTGCCGGCGCTCATCAAGTTCCTGCTCCTGAAGGAAAGTGAGGTCAATCGGGAGAAGGAGAAGACGCATATAGTATTCGCGCGCTTTGTCGAGACTTACGGCCAGATCCGCAAGTCCGTCGGCCACATTGTCCTGACTTGCGGCAAACTCCACAAAAGTCTCCGTTATCATGTCCTGAGCACGCTCCATTCCTCTCGCCGAGTAGTTTTCCATTCCTTCAATAAGAGCGGCTGCCTGAGTATCACGGCTTATGAACTGCTTGAAAAGCAAAGGCCAGATCGCAGAGTCATTCTGCGGATCCTTGACGAAACTCTTGTAGATGGAGGAAGTCTTGATGGTCTCGGCTAACGAGTCGACCGCCGGCGCAAGCTGGAACACTCCTGCTGAATATATATGT
>CAMWXO010000069.1 GCA_947178245.1 uncultured Porphyromonadaceae bacterium | reverse complement strand
CTCTGTGGCAGGAGCCGACATCATAGCCAACCTGAGCGCCACCAACGAGATAATCGACAAGCACTCCTATCTTGTCTCGCTCATCAAGGAGCGCTCCTCGCGCTGCAAGTGCGGATATATCTACGCCTCTGCCGGTGCGGGAGAATCGAGCACTGATTTAGTCTTCTCCGGCAACGCCATCATAGCCGAAGACGGTAATATACTCTCAAAATCAGAGCGATTCCTGCGCACCGAAGGCTACTGCATGGCCGACGTAGACATCGAACTGCTGCGCAATACGCGCCAGCGCCAGTCGAGTTTCGGACAGAACGACCTCGTGCTCCCCACACTGGGATCGGAAGACTTCAAGGCGACACTCGCCGAGCCGGCCAACCTGATGCGCGAGATCAACCCCTACCCTTTCCTCTCGTCAGATCCGGTGAGGTTCGACGAGCAATGCGAGGAGATAATAACGATGCAGGCCTGGGGGCTGGAACAGCGCCTGAGCGCCACCAACTGCAAGAATCTTGTGGTCGGCATTTCGGGAGGACTTGATTCCACACTGGCTCTTCTTGTGGCTGTGAAAGCATTCGATAATCTCGGACTCGACCGCAAGGGAATATTGGGAGTGACCATGCCCGGCTTCGGAACTTCAGACCGCACCCATAACAATGCCGTGGAACTCATGAAGCAGATGGGCATAACCCACATAGAGGTGAGTATAGCCGACGCTGTGAAGCAGCACTTCAAGGACATAGGTCAGGACATGGACAACCATGACGCCACATACGAAAATTCGCAGGCACGCGAACGCACTCAGATACTCATGGATCTCGCCAATAAGACGGGCGGCATGGTGCTGGGCACCGGAGACCTCTCCGAACTTGCCCTGGGTTGGTGTACGTATAATGGAGACCACATGTCGATGTATAGCGTCAATGCCTCAGTTCCCAAGACACTCATCCGCCCACTCGTGAGGCGCGTGGCCCAGGATTACGATGCAGTAACCCGCGCCACTCTCGAAGACATAGTGAGCACTCCCATCAGCCCGGAACTCACGCCCACCGACAGCGAGGGAAAGATAGCACAGAAGACGGAAGACCTCGTGGGCCCCTACGACCTGCATGACTTCTTCATCTATCATCTTGTAAAAAACGGCTTTACACCGCAGAAGATTTTTGCCCTCGCGTGCAAGGCTTTCGCCGAAGGCCCATACGCCGACGGACGCCCCACATTCTCGCGCGAAACCATTAAAAAATGGCTTCTGACCTTCCTGAGAAGATTCTTCAATCAGCAGTTTAAACGCTCCTGCATGCCCGACGGCCCTAAAGTTGGCCCCGTGTCCTTCTCGCCGCGCGGCGACTGGAGGATGCCATCGGATGCTGTCTCGCATCTGTGGATAGCCGAGGCTGAGGGAATCCAGATCAACGCCTGAGACCCGGCTGAAAATAATATTTATCCGTTATCATCAAATGCACGATAATAAAAAAAACTGTATGAATCCGGGCTCTGCCGCCAAACGCAGCGTTACATCCGAAGCGGACGCTGCCCGTTATGACACCGATGACCTCAACGAGGCCGTAAGGGTCATGAAAGAGGGAGGCATAATCCTCTACCCCACCGACACGGTATGGGGCATAGGGTGTGACGCCACCAACGCGGATGCGATCGAGAAAATCTTCAGGCTGAAGCGGAGGGCCGACTCCAAGTCGATGCTCGCGTTGGTAAGTTCTGAGGGTATGCTGCAGCGCCATGTGAAGGAAGTGCCCGAGATAGCATGGCAACTTCTTGACGCCGCCGTCAATCCCATGACCATCATCTATGACGATGCCCGGGGAGTCGCACCCAACCTTCCGGCAGAAGACGGCAGCCTCGGTATCAGAATCACAGACGAGAGATTCAGCCGGGCGCTCTGCGACAGGATGCGTGGCCCGGTGGTATCGACCTCCGCTAACATAAGCGGGAAACCGACACCCATGACTTTCTCGGAAATCTCAGGCGAGATCAAGGAGGGAGTGGACTATGTGTGCAGATTCCGCAGAGAGGAGAAGGCCGGCAACCGGCCGAGCAACATCATCAAGATAACCAAAGGCAACATAGTGAAAGTGATCAGATGAAAGGCTCGATGGCTTCTGTAGGACTGGAGCGTATGAAGCTCGTGTTGACGGACTGGATCACCGCCAACATATCTTTCATGCTCTTCAATCTGCTGAGGTTTTTCATCCTGCCGCTCATGGTGCATGACGCGCATAACTTTCTGAAGTTCATTACCCTTCCCAAACTCTGGATAGAACAGATTCTCATTCCCTTCGTGCTTCTCGGAATTTACTGGCTCTCGGGCTTCTACAACATTCCTTTCGGCAAGTCGAGGGTGAACGAGTTCATGAACACTGCATTTGTATCTCTGGTGAACACCATACTGATTCACCTCTGTCTGCTCACCAACGACCAGCTCGACAACATTCAGGCCAATCTCGTTCAGATTATCTTGATTTTCCTGATATTCTTCACCATCACCCTCGCCGGGCGCCTAATCGTGATCAATTCACAGATAAGGCACTTCAGGCGGCGCGAATGGAAATACAGCACCGTGATAGTGGGAAATTCCGCCAAGGCCCACTCGCTTGCCAACAGCCTCAGGCAAAGCAAGGCCGTGATTAGCCATGAAGTAGAGGGATTCTTTTCCATCCCCGGCGAGCAGGATATTGATGAGAAGGGGATGCAGCTCGAGAAGATATCCGATTTCTGCAAGGAGCGCTGCATCGATCAGATCATACTCGCTCCGGAAGACAATTCCGAAGAGAATGTGCTCAGTCTTGTCTATCAGCTTTTCCGCATCGGAAAGCCCATCAAGATCACGCCTGCCACGCTGAGCGTTCTGACTTCAAGCGTAAAACTCAAGGACATCTATGCATATCCGCTTATCGACGTGACGCACAGCAATATGGGAGAGGCCGAGAAAAACATGAAACGGACTTTCGACGTGATAATGAGCGCGCTCACCCTCATAGTTCTCTCTCCGCTCCTGCTCGTGCTCTCGATATGGGTGAAACTCGACTCGAAAGGGCCCGTGCTCTATCGGCAGGAGCGCATCGGGCGCAAGCAGAAACCGTTCCAAATCATCAAGTTCCGCACCATGAGGCCTGACGCGGAAGACGACGGACCTAAGCTCAGCGATGATGATGACCCGAGAGTGACGAGATGCGGTAAGATCATGAGAAAATACCGCCTCGACGAGCTTCCCCAATTCTGGAACGTGATTAAGGGCGACATGAGCATCGTGGGCCCGCGACCTGAAAGGGAATTCTTCATCAGGCAGATTATGCAGAAGGCCCCTTACTACATACTGCTGTATCAGACACGTCCCGGCATCACATCGTGGGGCATGGTGCAATACGGCTACGCCTCCGAAGTGGACGAGATGGTGGAGCGCGCGCAGTTCGACCTATTGTATATTTCGAATATGTCGATCCTCGTAGACTTGAAAATCATGCTCTACACCGTGATGACCATTCTCGAAGGCAAGGGAAAGTGACGTCTCCCGCGGCCCGAAGGGCCGGAAAGATTGAATATTTAATTATCTTACATTGAATTTTGGCATATAAAGAGACACATAACAGATTCACCGAATGGTGGGCGGAAGTAGTGAGCTGGCGCGAAAGGCATATCAAGGAGAGGCATTTCGTCATCATGCTCGCCCTTGTGGTGGGCGTGGTGTGCGGATTCGCCGCACAACTCTTGAAATGGCTCATCCACACCATTGCCCACCTGCTGACATCTCACTTCAGCGAGACCACAGGCAACTGGCTCAACCTCGTCTATCCCGTTGTGGGAATAGTCATCGTGACGTTCTTCATCAAATATGTGGTGAAAGACAATGTGAGCCACGGCGTGACACGCGTGCTCTACGCCATATCCCGACGCAAATCACGCCTGAAGAAGAAGCATACATACGCTTCGCTTATAGGCTCGGCCATCACCATCGGATTCGGAGGGTCTGTAGGAGCCGAGGGCCCAATAGTCTACACCGGCGCCGCCATAGGCTCCAACATAGGTCAGGCTTTCCGGCTCTCGCCAAGAATCCTGATGCTTCTCGTGGGATGCGGGGCGGCAGCAGGCATCGCAGGCATATTCCGCGCTCCGATCGCAGGGATGCTGTTCACGCTCGAAGTATTGATGATCGACCTCACGGGCGCCACCGTGATGCCGCTTCTGATATCTTCCATCACAGGAGCAACGGTGGCATACGTGCTTGAAGGCTACGGAGCAGAATTCTTTTTCTCTCAAAGCGAGCCGTATCAGACCAACCGCATACCCTGGACAATACTTCTCGGAGTGATCTGCGGCTTCGTGAGCCTCTATTTCACGCGCATGATGTTCAAACTGGAGACATTGTTCTCAGCCATCCCCAAACGCTGGATCAAGATCTCGATGGGCGGCATCATCCTCGCAGGCCTGATCTTCGTCTTCCCGCCCCTCTATGGTGAAGGCTACGAATCGATCAACACGCTGCTCGAAGGCAATACACAGGGTATTCTCGACGGAACTATCTTCTACGGTGACAGAATCAATCCCTGGTCGATCACCGCTTTCGTTGCCTGCCTGATACTTACTAAAGTATTCGCCACCACTGCCACCAACGCCGCAGGAGGCGTAGGCGGCACGTTCGCGCCCTCACTCTTCGTGGGAGCTATGACGGGTTTTCTATTTGCCTACGTCTTCAATCTTCTCGATTTCGGCATAACCCTGAGCCAGAAAAACTTCTCTCTGATGGGGATGGCCGGAGTGATGAGCGGAGTGATGCACGCGCCGCTCATGGCCATCTTCCTCACGGCCGAGATGACCGGCGGCTACAACCTGTTTCTGCCTCTGCTGATAGTCTCCACTCTCAGCTACATGACTATTCTTGCATTCGAGCCTTACAGCATCTACACGATGCGCCTTGCCGAGAAGGGCGACCTCATCACTCATGAGAAAGACAGGACTGTGCTCACGCTGCTGAAGATAGACAACGTGATAGAGAGAGACTTCATCGAGGTTCATCCCGAGATGAATCTCAAGCAGATGGTGACTGTGATCTCGCAGTGCAACCGCAATCTTTACCCGGTGACGGATTCGGAAGGGATGCTGAAGGGAGTGGTGCTCCTCGACGACATACGCAACATCATGTTCCGCCCCGACCTCTACAAAAAGATGCATGTCAGCCGCTTCATGGCCATGCCGCCCGCCCGCATCGAAGTGACCGATGCCATGGATAAGGTGATGAATACGTTCGACAAGACGGGAGCATGGAATCTTCCTGTGGTAGACAATGGGCGCTATGTGGGCTTTGTCTCTAAATCCAAGATATTCAACTCATACAGGAGGGTGCTGAAACACTACTCCGACGACTAATTGACTGTTATGGAAAAGAAGAACCTGAAGATAGTGTTTTTCGGAACTCCGGAATTTGCCGTGGAGAGTCTGGACGCACTTGAGAAGAACGAATACAACGTGGTGGCTGTAGTGACCATGCCCGACAAGGCCGCAGGCCGCGGCCACAGGCTTTATCAAAGCGACGTGAAGAAATACGCCGAAGAAAAAGGCCTGAAAGTGCTTCAGCCCGAAAAACTGAAAGATCCCGGATTTCTCGCCGAACTTATGGCTCTTGAAGCCGATCTCTTCATTGTGATAGCCTTCCGGATGCTGCCGAAAGACGTGTGGCAGATGCCCCCGCTCGGCACCTTCAATCTCCATGCCTCCCTCCTGCCTAAATACAGAGGGGCCGCTCCCATCAACAGGGCGGTGATGAACGGCGAGACCGAGACCGGGGTGACCACTTTCTTCCTGAAGCACGAGATCGACACCGGCGACATGATAATGCAGCGCAAGATAGAGATTCTGCCTACCGACAATGTTGGCGACGTGCACGACAGGCTGATGCACCTCGGCGCCGGAATGGTACTGGAGACAGTAGAGGCCATTATAAACGGTACGCTCACCACCACTCCGCAGCCGGAAGGGGAATTCACTCCGGCTCCGAAAATCTTCAAGGAAGACTGCCGCATCGACTGGAACCGCACCGCCTCCGAAATCCACAACCTCGTGAGGGGCCTCTCCCCCTATCCGGCGGCTTGGACTATAATCACGGAGGAATCGGGGCGCCCGCTTGAATGCAAGGTATTCGAGACCTCACCCACAGGTATGAAATGTGCCGGCTCGGCGGCCGGCACAATAAAGACGGAGGGAAAAAGACTGATGGTGGCGTCGGCCGATGAATGGATAGAGATAATATCCCTTCAGCCGGCGGGAAAAAAACGAATGGAGGGAGCAGCCTTTCTGCTCGGCTATCATCCCGCATCCGCCATGTAAGGACGCGAATCAGAGAGTGATGCGGGAAGCGATTTCCTCTATTTCTCTCAACTCGTCGGAGTCAAACGATTTTGAGCTGACCGCCTGCAGCGAGTCTGCGAGCTGTGCAGTGGAACTGCAGCCCACTATCACCGAGGTGACTCCGGGATGAGCGAGCACCCATGATAGGGACATCTGGGCAAGCGACTGGCCGCGCCGACGTGCAAACCCGTCGAGTTTGCCTACAAGAGCGATCAGATCGTCGCTTATCTGCGATTCTTTCAGAAACCTGCCCTGACGCGCACGCGAATCGGCCGGGATACCATCAAGGTATCGGTTGGTGAGCACTCCCTGCGCAAGAGGAGAGAAAGCGATGAATCCTGAGCCGTTCTTCCTGACGCAATCAAGCACCCCGTCGGCCTCCACCCTGCGGTCGATGAGGTTCAGGCGATCCTGAAAAAGCAGGCAGGGAGTGTCACGCGCACGCAGATATTCGAAAGCGAATCCGGCAGCCTCCAAAGGCCAGCGTGAAATGCCCACGTAAAGGGCCTTGCCGCTGCGCACTATATCCACGAGCGCCTGCAGTGTCTCCTCAAGAGGAGTCTCCGGGTCGAAGCGGTGGCTGTAGAAGACATCGAAATAATCAAGACGGGTGCGCTTCAGACTCTGGTCGATGGAGGCCATCAGATATTTGCGCGATCCCCAGTTTCCGTATGGCCCGGGCCACATGTCGTAACCGGCTTTCGACGCTACGAACATCTCATCGCGGTATGCCCGGAAAGATTTATCGAAAACGTAACCGAAGGTTTCTTCAGCCGTGCCATAACCGGGGCCGTAGTTATTGGCGAGGTCAAACGAAGTGATGCCCCGGTCGAATGCGAAGCGCATTATCTCTTTGCTTCTTTCGAGAGGAGCGGTCTCCCCGAAGTTATGCCAGAAGCCGAGGGAAAGATCGTGAAGAAGAATACCGCTGCGGCCGCATCTGCGATATTCCATGCCTGAATCGTAACGTGTCGGTTCGGGCTGATAAATAGGTTCAATCATGAAGATATAGGTTCTTTGTAATGATTAATAGACTCTCTTCGAGACGAAGATGATACAAAAGTAATGAAAAATGTTAGAAAAGAGAAATAATCGGAAAAGAAAATCCGTTGAGATATAAGAATATTGAATTATTAAAGCATTATGGGAAGTATTAGCGACATCACTATC
>CAMWXO010000068.1 GCA_947178245.1 uncultured Porphyromonadaceae bacterium | reverse complement strand
CCATTACAACAATCCGTCGTTCGGCTCCGGCGGCTACTGCCTGCCCAAAGGCCCCAAGCAACTCCTGGCCAACTATGCGGAAGTGCCTCAGAACATGATGTCGGCTATCGTGGAGAGCAACCGCACGCGCAAGGATTTCATAGCCGATCAGGTGCTGAAGCTCACCGGATGGTATGCCTACACGTCAAACAATCATTATCAGGCTCCCGGCAAGCATTCTGACGGCGATGCTCCCGTAGTCGGCGTCTACCGGCTTACGATGAAGTCTAACTCCGACAATTTCAGGCAGTCGAGCATCCAGGGCGTGATGAAGCGCATCAAGGCCAAAGGTGCCCGCGTGGTGATATATGAGCCTACACTTGAAGACAGCGCCTCTTTCTTCGGAAGCACCGTCGTAAATGATCTTGCCAAATTCAAGGAGATGTCTGACGCCATCATCGCCAACCGCTATGACAGCGTGCTCGACGACGTGGCCGACAAAGTCTATACGCGCGACATATTCCGGCGCGATTAGGAATAGAGGAAGCGCTTTATCGAACGCTTGGGAGTCTTCTCGAACTCGTTCGGTATGAGCTGAATCTTTGAGATCTGTTCGTAAGGAGCCACCAGTCGGTTGAGCTCCTTTCTTATTTCCTCCATCCGGGTTCCCATGTCGATGCTCGAGAGGTCGAGCTTGTCGAGTGCGGGATAGTCGGGATAGACAAGCGCCACGAGCTTACCCTCGCGCTCCACCACGAGCGATTCAGCCACGAAAGGCATATTGTTGAGTTTGGCCTCAATTTCTTCAGGGTAGATATTCTGGCCGCTTGCCGAGAGAAGCATCGTCTTGTTGCGGCCACGCAGGAAGAGCGTCCCGTCGGGCGTGCGGGTGCCCATGTCGCCCGTCTTCAGCCAGCCGTCTTTGTCGAGTACGGCTTCCGTAGCCTCGGGGTTGCGGTAGTAACCCCGCATCACGTTCACACCCCGCACGCATACTTCCCCGGGAATATTCTCGGGATCCTCGCTCATGATCATCGACTCCATGATGGGCAGGGTGCGCCCCGCGCTGCCGGGGATGAACTGCCGCCAGGGAGTGTAGGAGATGAGCGGCCCGCATTCCGTCATGCCGTAGCCTACGGTGAAGGGGAATTTTATTTTGTGCAGGAATTCCTCCACTTCATGGTTGAGGGCCGCGCCGCCCACAATCACTTCCTCGAATTCACCCCCGAAGGCGTCCACGAGTTTCTTGCGTATCTTGGAGTAGATGAGCGAGTCGAGCAGTGGCACGGCGAGAGTCCAGCGTATTGATGATTTGGAAATCATGGGCAGAATCTGCTGCTTGTAGATCTTCTCGAGAATGAGGGACACGCAGATGATGAGGTTGGGCTTCCCTTCGGAGAGCGCCTTCAGCAGGATGCGCGGCGAGGGGGTCTTGTCGAGCACGGTGATGTGGCTGCCTACGGCAAGCGGAGTGAGCATGTCGAACGCACAGGCGTAGGCGTGGGCCAGCGGAAGGAAATTGAGTGCGCGGCTCGAGCGATAGTGTAGTTTGCTGTTGATGCCGAAGCAAACGTTTCCGGCCAGGTTTTCGCCTGTGAGCATCACGCCTTTCGAGAAGCCGGTGGTGCCCGAGGTGTAGTTGATTTCGGCAAGTTCCGAATTCGGCCGGTCGGCATATCTCACGTCCTTGCTGGTATACCCCCGGGGATACTCCCTGTGAAAACGGCGCCTTGTGAGCCGGAAGTGCCTCTTGATCTCTTCTCCTTCTTTCTCATAAAGCACATTATGGCCCTTTAGTGAGAACACGGCTTTCACCTTCGGGAGCGAATCGGGGTCGATATGCTCCCAGATTGATTCCTGAACTATGAAGATCGATGAGCCGGAATGAGTCACGATATGGCTGATGTCGATAGGGTTGAATTCCGAAAGAATCGGCACCACGACGGCTCCGTAGGTCACGATTCCCATATATAGTATCACCCAGTCGGCGCAGTCTTTGCCACACAGCGCTATCTTGTCGCCGGGGCGGATTCCCACCGATCTGTAGAACGTATGTGCGAGCGCTATCTTTTCGGCAAAACGGCCGTAGGTGTAAGATTCGCCGGTGGAATAGTTCGTGAGAGCCGGAAGATCCCAGTTTTCGGCAAAGCTTTTCTCGTAGATCTTGATAAAGTTCAGTATTTCCATGGTTTAGTGTTATCAGGTGTGAGGTGAGGGGTGGCGCGTCCGAGTCAGGCACGTGCCGTATTAATATAACGAATAAGGCCGCCTTAGGGTTAAGGTGGCCTTATGAAAAAATCATTTTTTGCTGATTATTTGAAGTTTCCGGCGATTTTCCCGGCTAACTCCTTCATTTTTTCAGGATCCGGATCGGTGATCTTGTTCCTGAAGTCCATGTCGCCTTCCGTAGTGAGCGGCACGAGATGGATATGAGCGTGGGGCACTTCAAGTCCGAGCACGGCCTGGCCCACCTTGCGGCAGGGGATTGTGGCCTTTATGGCCTGAGCCACCCGCTTGGCGAATATCTGGAGGCCGGCGAGCGTGTCGTCGTCAAGATCGAAGATATAATCGGTCTCCTGCTTGGGAATCACGAGGGTGTGGCCCCACTGCAGGGGATTGATGTCGAGAAAGGCATAATAACGGTCGTCTTCCGCAACCTTGTAGGAGGGAATCTCGCCTGCCACTATTCTTGAGAAGATGCTCATGATCAGAGTTCGATTTTAATGATTTCAAAATCGAGCACTCCTACCGGAGCATTCACCTTGACCGTGTCGCCCACCTTGTGGCCCATGAGGGCCTTGGCTATGGGAGTGGATGAGGCGATCTTGAATTCGCGTAGGTTCGCTTCGTTCTCGGTCACGATAGTGTATGTCATCGAGGCTCCGTTCTTGAGATTCTTGATGGTGACCTTGTTGAGCAGGCCGACTTCGTCGGTGGTGATGTTGCTGTCGTCGATGATGCGTGCGTTGGCGATGAGCTCCTTGATCTTGGCGATTCTCATTTCGAGCATCCCCTGTGCTTCTTTCGCGGCGTCATATTCGGCGTTTTCCGAGAGGTCGCCCTTATCGCGTGCTTCCGCTATCGCGTTCTTGATGGCCGGACGCTGAGCCTCCAGTTCGGAGAGTTCCGCCATTTTCTTGTCATATCCTTCTTGAGTGAGATAAGTTGCCATGTTATTAAAGATTCAGTCCGCATGCGGACCGGGTTGATATTACTTGGTGGTTAAGAAAAGACAGATTAAAAAAGATGAGCCTCTTTCATCAGCGCTCGTTGATCCGCTGATAAAAAGGACCCTTCAATTTTATTTCTGCGCTGCAAAGTTACTAAAAAAAAACGGAATACACAAATATTTATGTGTATTCCGGTTATAAAAAATCTTAAAGCGCCGATGTCAGCTGTCGATATTAGCGTAGGTGGCGTGCTCCTCGATAAATTCCCTTCGGGGTGCCACTTCCTCGCCCATCAGCACTGCAAACGTGTGGTCTGCGCTGGCGGCGTCGGTGAGGGTCACGCGCTTCAGCATGCGGTTTTCCGGATCCATCGTAGTCTCCCAAAGCTGCTCGGGATTCATCTCGCCGAGACCTTTGTAGCGCTGCAGCACGAAGCGGCTGCGGTCCCCGCCACACTGGCGGTCGATAAACGACTGCACCTGCTGGTCGGTCCATGCATATTCAAAGGCATTTTTCTTTCCCTTCACGCTGCATTTGTATAGCGGGGGGGTGGCGATGTAGAGATAGCCGTTGTCGATGATCGGACGTATGCGGCGGAAGAAGAAGGTCATCAGAAGCGTGGCGATGTGGGCGCCGTCCACGTCGGCATCGGTCATGATGATGATCTTGTTGTAGCGCAGTTTTGTGAGGTTCGGCTCCTTGGAGTCTTCCTCCGTGCCTATGGTCACGCCGAGGGCCTTGAAGATGTTCACGATTTCTTCCGATTCAAACACCTTGTGCTCCATGGCTTTCTCCACGTTGAGGATCTTGCCTCTCAGCGGGAGTATGGCCTGAAAGTTGGGATTGCGGCCCTGCTTGGCCGATCCGCCTGCCGAGTCACCCTCGACGAGGAAAAGCTCGCATGCTGCCGCGTCGCGGCTCTTGCAGTCGGCGAGCTTGCCGGGGAGTCCGGCGCCGCCGAGCGGCGATTTGCGCTGCACTTTCATGCGGGCATTATAGGCTGCCTGGCGTGCCTGGGCTGCGAGCACCACCTTGTCCACGATGGCGCGGGCCTGCTTGGGATGCTCCTCGAGATAATTGCGCAGAGCCTCGCTCACGGCTGTCTGCACCACGCCCATCACGTCGTTGTTGCCCAGTTTGGTCTTGGTCTGGCCCTCGAACTGCGGCTCGGCTACTTTCACCGATACCACGGCTGTCAGTCCGTCGCGGAAGTCCTCTTTCGAGAGTTCCACCTTCAGTTTGTCGAGCAGATGATTGTCGTCGGCATATTTCTTGAGCGTTGCCGTAAGGCCGCGGCGGAAACCGGTCAGGTGTGTGCCTCCCTCTATGGTGTTGATGTTGTTTACGTAGGAGTATATGTTCTCGTTGAAAGAGGTGTTGTAGGTCATCGCCACCTCCACGGGCACTCCGTTTCTCTCAGTCTTCAGGTCGATTATGTCCTGGATGAGCGGCTCCTTGCCCTGATCGATGTATCTTACGAACTGGCGGAGTCCCTCTTCGCTGTGGAAGCGGTCTGAGCGTGGGTTGCCGTTTTCGTCGCGGAAGCGTTCATCGGTGAGGGTCAGTGTGATTCCGGCATTGAGATAGGCCAGATCGCGCAGGCGGTTGGCCAGAATCTCGTAGTCGTAGACTGTTTCGGTGAAGATCGAGGCGTCGGGATGGAATATGATGGTGGTGCCGGTGTGGTCGGTCTCTCCGATCACGGTTAGCTCGGACGTCGGCTTGCCGAATGCGTACTCCTGCATGTGGATCTTTCCGTCGCGGTGGATTTCGGCCCTGAGATAATCGGAAAGAGCATTGACGCAGCTGACGCCTACGCCATGCAGACCGCCGGAGACCTTATATGAGCCCTTGTCGAACTTGCCGCCGGCATGGAGCACTGTCAGCACGACCTCGAGAGCCGGCTTGTGCATCTTCTCGTGCATGTCTACCGGGATGCCTCGGCCGTTGTCTACCACCTTTATGGAGTTGTTCTCGAGGATGGTGACATTGATTTCAGATGCGAAGCCCGCGAGAGCCTCGTCGATGGAGTTATCCACCACCTCATACACGAGATGATGCAGTCCTCGGCCTGAAATATCGCCGATATACATTGCCGGGCGCTTCCTGACGGCCTCGAGGCCTTCGAGCACCTGAATGTTGTCGGCTGCGTATTCGTTATGATTCTGTACTTCTTCTGTTGTCATATCTTTAGGTTATTTTTTACTGCGGCCGTCGATATTTCCCGTTATGTCGGTAAATATCCGGTCCGTGTCGCCGAGACCGTTAATCCGGATGTATGCCCCCTTACCCTGATAGTGCTCCTTGAGAGGTTCTGTCTGTGTGTGGTAGACATTCAGACGGTTGAGGATCGTCTCGATGTTGTCGTCGGCGCGGCCGGTCTCGGCTCCGCGCTTCAGCATTCGTGCCACGAGTTCCTCCTCGGGCACTTCGAGGCCTATCACTCCCGTGAGTTCGGTTCCGTTTTCACGTAGTATTTCCTCCAGGGCCTCGGCCTGGGGGATGGTGCGGGGAAATCCGTCGAAGATCACACCCTTCTTTGCGGCTGCCTCGCTCTTCAGCTCCTGCCTCAGGATGTCGATCATGAGGCTGTCGGGGATTAGATGCCCCTTGCTGATATATGAGTCAGCGATTTTTCCGAGTTCGGTGCCTTCCTTTATCTGCTTGCGGAGTACTTCTCCGGTCGATATATGATGAAGTCCGTATTTCTCTATCAGTTTTTCGCTCTGGGTGCCTTTTCCGCTTCCGGGGGCGCCGAATAATACCAGGTTTAGCATGGTGTGTTAAAGTTCCGATTTATTGCGGGTTATTGTTGCCGGGCATTATGCCTCGCTCATGATTCCTTGATGGCGTAGATGTCGGGCATGGTGCGGGCCTTTCCGTCGAGGTCGAGTCCGTAGCCGATGATGAATTTAGGTGGAATGGTGAAGGCCACGTAGTCGGGTGTGAATCCGGTCTGCGAGCTTTCCGGTTTGTAAAGGAGAGTGGCAAACTTCACTGAGGCCGGATTCTGCTGCCGCAGGTCTTCGATCATGCGGCGGGCCGTGAGGCCGGTGTCCACGATGTCTTCGATTATGATGATGTCGCGCCCGCTGATGTCGTCGGTGAGCCCTATCACCTTCTTAACGCTTCCGGTGGTGGAAGTGCCTTCATAAGATTTGTAGCGTATGAAGGAGATGGGCGCTTCGTTGAGGCCGGTGGCGCGGATCAGGTCGGAGGCGAAGACGAAAGCCCCGGTGAGCACACACAGGAAATAGGGATCCTTCCCTTCGTAGTCGCGGGCTATCTCCTTGGCTACTCTTTCCACTTCGCGGGCTATCTGCTCGCGGGTGAGGTATGGCTCGAATGTAAGCCCGTCGATGATTACTTGCTTCTCTATTTGCATACGACAATAGTTTGTGCAAATTTACAAAAAAATCCTGATATGGCAAAATATTTTTTTATTCCCGACCTAAAATAAAGGCTGTCTCGAATTCGTTTTATCGGTATGAAGTTCGGCTGCAAGAAATACTGTTTCGCTTTCCTTAATATATGCGTGGTGGCAATTATCGCATTGCTCCCGTCGTGTAAGGCCGTAAAGCTCTCCGATGCTGATGATACGCTTGCCCGAGGTGAGTTTTTCGAGGCCTCAAAGATGTATAGGAAGGTCTACAACCGCCTCACGAAGCCCGACGAGCGTCCGCTGCGCGGCGAGGTAGCCTACAAGCTCGGCACATGCTTCATGCGCCTCAATCGCCCCGTCAATGCCGCGGCAGCCTTTCAGAATGCGGTGAGATACGGATATCCCGATTCCACGGTCTATCTCAATCTTGGCCGGATGCTCCAGGCCTCGGGCAAATATCCGCAGGCGGTGAAGGAATATGAGAAATACCTTGAATGGCGCCCCGACGACGTGATCGCGCGTTCGGGAATACGCGGTTGCAATATAGCCATTGCGTCGAAATCCGACCCTAAGAGCCGATACGTGGTGAAGCAGGCCAAACTCTTCAATTCGAGACGTGCCGATTTCTCTCCGATGTATTTCGACAAGACCCTCGACAAGCTTTATTTCACCACCACCAATGAGAAGGTGACCGGCGAGAACAAGTCGGAGATCACGGGTATGAAGAAAGGGGATATATGGATGTCGAAGAAGAATGAGAAGGGTGAATGGCAGAGACCGGAGCCCGTGGAGGGAGAACTGAACTCCGAAGCCGACGAGGGAATAATATCATTCTCGCCCGACGGCCAGACCATGTATCTCACCGTGGCGAGGCGCAGCGAGTCTGCGAGCACATCGGTTGAGATCTACACCTCGCAGCGCAGCGAGGCGTCGTGGAGCGCTCCTCAGAAGTTCGAGATCCTGAATGATACGGTCACCGCGGTAGGGCACCCGGCCGTCTCGCCCGATGGAACTTATCTTTATTTCACATCCGACATGCCCGGCGGTTACGG
>CAMWXO010000067.1 GCA_947178245.1 uncultured Porphyromonadaceae bacterium | reverse complement strand
CATCACGGTAGGCCCCGACAGTGTCATTCGCTATGGCCTGACCAATATTTCTCCAACTCAGACTTGGGACGGCACCTGGCTCTCGGCGACATCTTTTGATCTCATCAAGAAAGATTGACATTATCAATCAGATTAAGAAGAGCGCGGACATCACCGCGCTTTTTATTTTTTTATGTTATATTGCGTGGGGGGTTGATAATGTCGGATTATTTTTGTATATTTGCAACATGGAAAGTGACATGCCACATGTCGCGCACCATTAACCCTATCAAAATGACCTAATACATGAAAATCAAGAAACTCCTATTGGGTGATGAGGCGTTCGCGTCGGGAGCCATAAATGCAGGATTAAGCGGAGCTTACGGCTATCCGGGCACTCCTTCTACCGAGATTATGGAATTCATTCAGGCTAATCCTGTGGCAAAAGCACGCGCCATACATTCCCACTGGTCGGCCAACGAAAAGACAGCCTACGAGGAAGCGCTGGGCATGTCGTTTGCCGGGCTCAGATCAATAGTGACGATGAAGCACGTCGGTCTCAACGCCGCGGCAGACGCGTTTGTCAATTCCGGAATGACCGGAGCCAACGGCGGTATGCTTGTGGCTGTTGCCGATGACCCGTCGATGCACTCTTCTCAGAATGAACAGGATTCAAGATTCTATGGCGATTTCGCCTTCATTCCCGTTCTGGAGCCTTCTTCACAGCAGGAAGCCTACGATATGGCCGGATATGGCTTTGCACTGTCTGAGAAATATGAGATACCGGTAATAATCCGATTTGTGACCCGCCTCAGTCATTCCAGGGCTTCGGTTGAAGTTGATGCCGAGCCGGGGCCACAGAATATCGTCCATTTCCCGGCGGACGGGAGACGATGGGTGCTGATGCCGGCAAACTCAAGGGCGAGATACAGACAACTGCTGAATGTGTATGAGGCTCTGGAAGAAGCATCCGAGACCTCGCCTTTCAACTCCTACACAGATGGGACTGACAAGTCGCTCGGAATAGTGGTGAGCGGCATAGCAGCTAATTATCTTGATGAAATCTTTCAGGAGGGGTGTCCATTCCCTACGGTAAGGATCTCTCAATATCCGCTTCCGAAGAAGATGCTGCGAAGGCTTGCCGGCGAATGTGAGAAACTTCTTATCCTGGAGGAAGGGCAGCCCTTCATAGAGAAGGCGATGCGCGGTGTGATGGAGAGTCCTGTCAGGATTTGTGGCCGGCTTGACGGAATTGTGCAACGCACCGGAGAACTGAATCCCGACATTGTGAAGGATTCTCTTTATAAATTATGTCCTGATCTTGAGGCCGTCAGGCCGGTTGATAGGAGAGAGCCCTGTCAGCTTGCCGTGTCACGTCCGCCGTCGCTCTGCAAGGGGTGTGGCCACCGCGACGTGTATCAGGCGCTTAACGAAGTGCTCTCGGAATATGCTGACGCAAGGGTTTTCGGCGACATAGGTTGCTATACGCTCGGATATCTCGCTCCTTTCAAGGCGCTGCATACGGTGCTCGACATGGGCGCCTCCATCACTATGGCGAAGGGAGCATCTGAAGCGGGTGTGCATCCGTCGGTAGCCGTGATAGGCGACTCTACATTCACTCACTCGGGAATGGCGGGACTTCTTGATGCAATCAATGAAGACAGCAATATGCTCGTCATCATATCAGATAACCTTACGACAGGCATGACCGGCGGTCAGGACTCGCAGGGCACCGGTAAGATCGAAGATATCTGCCTGGGGCTCGGATTGCCTGCGGAAAGGCTTCATACCATAGATCTGCTGCCAAAGAACTATGAGGAACTGAAAAGGCTTTTTAAGGAGGCTATCGACAGCAAGGGCCTTCACGTGATAGTGTCGCGCAGGGAGTGCATACAGACGGCTCGCAGGCATGGCGCTCACCGGGGGCCGAAGACACAGGCATAATCGCGGCATGCAATGAGATGTCAAAATTGATTTCTAATTATGAATTCTGTAGATAACCATGAAAAGTGATATAGTTCTCGCAGGTGTAGGCGGTCAGGGCATCCTGAGCATAGCCACCATTCTGGGTGTGGCCGCGTTGGAAGAAGGTCTGAACATAAAGCAGGCTGAGGTGCATGGCATGAGTCAGCGCGGAGGAGATGTGCAGTCAAACCTCCGAATCTCGTCTGAAAAGATCGCATCCGACCTCATACCGCTCGGAAAAGCCGACCTCATCGTCAGCCTCGAACCGATGGAGGCACTCCGATATCTCCCGTCGCTTTCGGCCGGAGGATGGATAGTGACATCGTCACAGCCGTTTATCAATATTCCCGATTATCCCGAGATTGAGGCTCTGGAGAAGGCTCTCGGAAGCGAAAAGCATCTGATAATGTTTGATATGGACGCGGTGGCAAAAGACTGCGGCTCACCGCGATCGGGCAACATGGTGCTTCTCGGGGCGGCATCACCTTTTATCGAAATTGAGCCGGAAAAGATTGAGAAGGCCATTGCCACCGTCTTTTCCGCCAAGGGAGCGAAAGTGGTCGAGGCCAATCTTGAAGCGTTCAGGAAAGGGAGGGCTAAGGCTCTCGAGAAGATAGATGAGACAGTAACTAATTCATAACTAAGAATCTATATGTTACCCATATCTAATGACACATTGGATGCTGTGGCCGCCCGCATGGGCATCATGGACATTTCCTCAGCCACAATCCGCCAGATAGTAGCCCTCTCTTCCGCTCTTGAAGAAGAAGCCGACACTCAGTTTCTGCATCTTGAACTTGGCAATCCCGGCCTCCCGGCCTCTGCAGAAGGCGTGGCCGCCGAAATCGAAGCCCTGAGGAAAGGTGTGGCCAACAGTTATCCTGCTATCAACGGAATTCCTGCCCTGAAGAATGCGGGGTCAAGGTTTATCAAGGCCTTCATGGACATCGACA
The DNA here is from genome assembly GCA_947178245.1 of uncultured Porphyromonadaceae bacterium. Taxonomy (GTDB): domain Bacteria; phylum Bacteroidota; class Bacteroidia; order Bacteroidales; family Muribaculaceae; genus Lepagella. The sequence continues at coordinate 4,745 of CAMWXO010000067.1, read as the reverse complement.
TACCGCCATTCGCAGTGGTGCCTACCGTAGGCTCCATGCAGGCAAGTTTCACGCTTCAGCTTCTGCTGAGCCAGCGACTGAAAGGAAAGGACTCGATTCTTTTCTTCAATCCCGGATTCCCGGCTCAGCGGCATCAGGCCAAAGTGCTCGGGATAGGAATAGAGCAGTTTGATATCTATGACTATCGCGGCAAGGCGCTTGAGGCAAAGCTTGAGGAGATGCTCTCGAAAGGCAACGTGACGGCGATGCTATTCTCAAATCCCAACAATCCGGCATGGATCAATCTGACGTATGAGGAACTTGAGATAATCGGACGTATGGCCACCAAACATGATGTGATAGTGATAGAGGATCTGGCCTATCTCGGCATGGATTTCAGGCAGGATTTCAGCCATCCCGGAGAGCCGCCTTTCGTGCCGTCGGTAGGCAAATACACGGATAACTTCATTATGCTCATATCGGCATCGAAGATTTTCAGCTATGCCGGCCAGCGCATAGCGATAGTGGGCATGAGCGAGAGCGTCTATAAGAGGAAGTATGAATTCTTCACGGAATTCTACGAAATGCCCGCTTTCGGCGATGCGTATGTGTATGGTGTGCTCTATACCGCAAGTTCCGGCACTTCGCATTCCTCGCAGTATGCTCTTGCAGCCATGATGGATGCGGCGACCGACGGAAGTCTTGATTTTGTAGGGGAGTGCTCTGAATATGGCCGCAGGTCGGAACTAATGAAGAAGGCATTTACCGACAACGGCTTCCATATCGTCTATGATATGGATGGCCAGGTGCCAATCTCAGACGGATTCTTCTTCACCGTAGGTTATGAAGGTCTTGATGGCAAGACGCTGCAGAAAGAATTGCTCCGTCATGGTGTGGCTGCTATAACTCTCTCGTCGACCGGTTCCGGGCAGGAAGGAGTAAGGGTCTGCGTGTCGAAATTATCGGAAGATTCCGATTTCAGGCTGCTTGACGAACGCTTAAAATGTTTCCGTAATGAACATTGCTGATATCTATATGTCGGCCGATGAGGCCGTGAAACTGATAGAGAACGGCGACCACGTCTTCATTCAGGGAAGCACTTCCACTCCGGAAGTGCTTTGCGACGCATTGGCCCGGCGAGGGAATGAACTTCGTGACGTGACCCTGTATTCGGCATTTGCGGTGTGCCGGCGAGAGGCCCCATATTGCAGGAAAGAATATCTCGGAGCTTTCAATGTGGAAAGTTTCTTTGTCTCGAATGGAGTGCGCCGTTGGATTCAGGAGGGATACGGATCTACCATTCCCCGTTTTTTGGGAGAAGTGCCGGCCCTGATGCGCGACGGCACCTGCCGCGTGGATGTAGCGCTTCTCAATTGCTCTATGCCTAATGAGGAGGGTTATGTAAGTTTCGGCGTCTCGGCCGATCTCGCAACGGCCGCCGCTGAATGCGCCGACAGGGTGATAGCACAGATAAATCCCTGCATGCCGTTTAGTTACGGCGACTGCGTGATTCACCTCTCGGCTCTTTCGGCTGCGGTGAAAGTGGAGGATTCGCTCGTGGAAGTTCCCACGGCAGTGCCGACTGAGGAGGAGATACGCATCGGCAACGCGATAGCGGAGCTCATCCCCGATGAGGCAACGCTTCAGATTGGTGTGGGCGGAATTCCTAATGCCGTGCTCCGCGCCCTGCACGCTCACCGGCATCTCGGCCTTCATACGGAAGCGATGACCGATGGAGTGCTGCCATTGATAGAGAAGGGAATAATCGACAATAGCCGTAAGGTGGTGATGCCGGGCAAGTCGGTGGCGTCCCTGGCATTGGGCTCAAGAAAGCTCTACGACTACATGGATGGCAACCCCGACATAATATTCAAGGATGTGGCATGGACCAATAATCCATTTATCATAGCGCAGAACCCCCGCGTAGTGAGCATTAACTCTTGTCTCGAGATAGATCTGACGGGTCAGATTTGCGCTGACTCGATAGGCACCCGCATCTTCTCAGGAATAGGAGGTCAGCACGATTTCGTGTATGGGTCGCAGCTTTCTGAGGGTGGTATGTCGTTTCTTGCCATGCTTTCCAAAACGGCCAAGGGCGTGAATAAGATCAAGCCGGTGCTGACCGAAGGCGCAGGAGTAGTGACGACACGATTCCAGACGAATTACGTTGTGACCGAATACGGTGCCGTAGATCTGCGAGGCAAAAATCTCGCCGAGCGAGCCAGACTACTGATCTCGATAGCAGCTCCCGAATTCAGGGAAGAACTCGAGGAGGCGGCATGCCGGCGATTCGGATATTCCTTCATGCGACTGAAAAATTAGACTTTGCCGCTCATCCTCTCTTCCCAATCTCTCCTTAACCCATTTAAACCACTTAAACTATTTAAACCAACTAAACCCTTTAAACCAAATTATGAGCATGACACGAATTGCACAGCCCGATTTCTGGCTGGAAATTAGAAAAGAGTATATTATTGAAAATTTCGAGAAACTTCTGAACTATATTCGCCGCTATCAGTATGTGGAGCACCGGGAATCAGGTGAATTTCTGAACACTTGCCGATATCTCATCGATCTTGCCGAGGAACTGTCGGAATATTCCCTTACGCGCTCTTTTCTGGAGACTCCGGAATTCAAGCTTAAAGATTCGGAGATGGTTGTGTCAGACTCTCTGGCATATAGGATAATGGTGGCTGCGATTATAGCTTCTCAGAAAATTGGAAAAGACCGTCAGCAGATACTTCTGCGCCTGATCAATCTTCTTGTCACCTCCCACAAGATGCCTCATACCGATATCCTGCATGATCTCGTGGAGGTGATATCAAACTGTGTGAGACGCTGCCCTATCCAGACGTTGGGTATTAAATGGGATGACATCGACAATCCGGCCACATTCAGCCCCAATCGACTTCTGCACAACATCTGTCGCACTAAATTTGATTCCGGGCATGGTATGGACTGCGCATTCGAGGGAAAAGGGACGGTGGCCTTCACCAATGGACTTGTGATAGGCGTGCCCATGAACAAGGCAGATCTGATAAGAAGCATACAGACGGGTTCACTCACTCAATTCCTGTCGCCTGCAGCCGACGTGAAGGTTATGCTTCCCAAGAGCGATCACATGCGGAGCCCGGACACTGTAGACGAGATAGCCGAGGCCATCGCATTCCTTTCGAGAGCTCAGAATGGTGTGAAGCCCAGCGTGGCGGAGACTAAGAAAAAATATTCATCCGGCTCCATCATAACGGTGATGATCAAATCTTGCTGGGGAGTGAAGATTGAAGCTGAAACTGTGGATTCAGACTATGAGAAAGTGGCTGGAAAAGTCAATATCGGCCTTAGCGAATTGCTGAGATATGCCGACATCTTCAAGGTGCTTAACAAGTTTGCACCCGGAAAGCTTCTGAAGGTGGAATACACCCCGGAAGATCATGAATTTGCATTCACGCTGAGGCCCGCATTCGCACATTTCTATCACGAATATGCCGACCAGTTGCGTGGCGAAAGTATTCCGGGAGTCTATATAGGTGATTACTCGGCCGGCACTCAGTGGCTGATAGAGGATGGTTTCGTGGTGAACGTGATGGGAAACGTCACCAATGATGATATTCTCTATGCAATGGAAAATCATATTCCGCTGAATGTGAGGATCAACAGCACCAAAGACAGTAATGGCGTGATACTCGTGAACGGATCTGTCATCAATGATATCGAGATGTATGGAATGCCGGAGCCGGTGCTCGATTTCGAGACATATCAGCATGACAGTTTCAAATATCTCTTCAATGAGTTCATGACGTATTGTCAGGAATTCGGTAAGGATTCAAGGAAGTCCGGCAAAATCAGGAATGTGGACAGCGAGGGAAGCGTGATTCTCGGTAATGTGCTGATGGAGCATCAGAAACTTCTCACCGACACCATGCCGCGTCTGCTTTGTCTGGCTTCAGCCCTGATGTTCTCCACGGCTGCCGAGAACTATAACGTGAGCGCCTACATACGCCATGAGCTCGAGTATCAGTCGGCGGTGGCCAAGTTTGCCGCGGGAGCCTCGCCAATGTCGCTTTCGATCTCTCACGGGCCCGTGCTCGACGGGATTCCGGAAGTGGAGCGCCATGAGAGGATAATAGCCAAGATAAGGAATTATAAGGAGCCTGAGATAGGAGGAGCATTGGAAAGAATGCGTTCTGACGAGGATCTGGAAGACACGGTAGACGGACTCATTGATGCGTCAAACCGGCTCATTGGAAAGATTGATGACCGCGAGATCTCACGCATCAAGTTTGAGCTTGCAAGGGCGCTTGATGTAGACGACCAGTTCAAGAGTGAAGACAATACCACTTATTATGGAGTGGAAAGCGATACGCTCGAGTTCAAGATGTCGGCTGTATGCCCTCCGAAAAATAAACTGAAGGGGAGTGCCGAGTACGAGCCTGACACGCAGAAATGGGCCATACTGAAGACGATATGCGGCTTCCTGAATTCCGTGTCGGGTGGCGAACTGCTGATCGGTGTTCGTGACAACGGTCTTGCGGTGGGCATAGCACGTGATTGCGAGTTGCTTTTTAACGACAGACGCATTCCGGAGGCCAATTCCGACCGCTACAGGACTTATCTGAAAAACATCATCGACAATGCATTCATAGCTTATAAATCCCGTGCTCAGAAGTCGAGCATAACCACGGCGAATATCACATATAATATCGAGCGTAATGATGAAGGTCTGGAGATTCTGCGCATTCACGTAGACAGTTATCGTGGCGATATGG
>CAMWXO010000066.1 GCA_947178245.1 uncultured Porphyromonadaceae bacterium | reverse complement strand
CTGATAGACAGGGCAACGGGGGGTCTCGAACTTAGCGGCCTCGATTGCCTCGGTGAGTTCTTCCTGGGCAGGCTGCATCAGGGGGGAATGGAACGCTCCGCCAACCTTCAGCTTGAGCGCGCGCTTCGCACCTGCGGCAAGCAGAGCCTCGCAAGCCTTATCGATGCTTTCGATAGAGCCGGAGATCACCACCTGTCCGGGGCAGTTATAGTTAGCAGGGGCCACAATGCCCTCGATGCTTTCGCATATCTCCTCCACTTTTTCGTCGGGCAGCGCGAGGACTGCAGCCATGGTGGAAGGCTCGATCTCGCATGCCTTCTGCATCGCATGCGCACGCTTGCTGACGAGTTTGAGGCCTTCTTCAAAACTGAGGGCTCCTGCAGCCACGAGAGCGGAGAACTCGCCGAGGCTGTGGCCGGCCACCATATCAGGCTTGAATTCATCGCCGAGACTCTTGGCAAGAGCCACGCTGTGAAGGAATATAGCCGGCTGAGTCACCTTTGTCTGGCGAAGGTCTTCTTCCGTACCGTTAAACATCAGGTCGGTGATGTGGAAACCAAGTATATCGTTGGCTTTCTCCATCATTTCACGCACCTCCGCGTTATTTTCGTAGAGGTCTTTGCCCATGCCCACAAACTGGGCACCCTGGCCGGGGAAAACGTATGCTTTCATGATCGGGTCTCTTAATAATTTTTACCTATTTAGTTATATCTGTAGATTCGGACTGCAAAATTAGTAAAAATAATTCATAATGCATAATTCAAAATGCATAATTGTAGTCAGTTCGCATTATTTTTATGCAACTTTGCGATCTCAGCCATTCTGCCTCACTCCGAGTATGAAGACCTTTTCGGTGGCCCGGGTTATGGCCGTATAGAGCCAGCGATAGAAATCGGTGCCCATAGCGTCGTCAGGTATTCCTCCCATATCGACATATACATGCTTCCACTGTCCGCCCTGAGCCTTATGGCAGGTGACACAATAGGCATATTTAGCCTGAACCGCGTTATAATACGGATTCATCATGGCTGCCATTATCTTTTCCGTTGGCCCGGCTCCTTCCGAACCGTTTATGACGAGCTGAAGAAAATTCTGCATCTCCTGTCTCGGAATGGCAGGCCCTTCCGCCATCAGCGAACGCAACATCACCTTAGCGGCTATCTCTGAGCCGTCGGCCAGCGCAAGTTCAGTATCGACAAACCATCTCCCGAACGCTTTCTCAGGGGTGCCTACCCACTTCACAATGACGGTCTCACCGTTGGCGAGAAAGGTTTTCAGTTTATTCTGCGGCCCCCAGAAATAGTCGTTTTTTGCTATCACGAGCCTGTCGCCCTGCTGCAGGGGTTCCTCGGCATACATCACGATGCTTCTTATCGCCTGATTGAAGCGATTGGCACGAGCATTGCTACGGGTGATGATCAGAGTCTCCTCCACCCCTACGGTGCTCCACGAAGTGGAAAGCTCATCAGCAAGATCAGCGCTGCTTACCGCGCAGATGTCGGGAAATCCTTCCAGTTTGAGAGGAAGTTGTCCCGGGACAATTCCGCTCGGTTCGCCATCAAGTATTCGGTTGAGAATCTTCCTGACGAGAGTAGCGTTGTAAAGCACTCCGCTCTCAGCCGACTGGCGCACGGGAACGTCGAGCGTATGAGAGAAGGGTGCGAGGCCGATCTGCTTGAGTCTCTCCAGGTTCATAGCAGGGGAATCGGGCTGCCCTACGGGTGGAAGCTGGGCGGTGTCGCCCACAAGTATCATCCTGCATCCCTGCCCTGAATATACGTAGCGGGTTAGGTCGCGCAGCAGGCTGCTACGTGCGGAATCAGTGATGAGCGAAGCTTCGTCTACGATGAAGACCGTGTTCTGGTCTCTGTTCGCACTGAGGCTCACGGTCGATTCTCCTGCCTGAGTCGTCTCCAGATGATAGATGCGTCTGTGTATGGTTGAAGCCATGCGTCCGGCCATAGCGCCCGCAACCTTGGCAGCCCGCCCGGTAGGAGCGAGCACCACAGTCTTTATCTTGAGGTGAGCCAGCGCCTTGATGAGAGCAGCCACAACGCTCGTCTTTCCGGTACCGGCATATCCGTTGAGAACGAAGACATCGCGCCAGAGGCCCGACACAACGTATTCGGCCATTTTATAGAGCGCTATGGTCTGCCCTTCGAGAGGCACGAAAGGAAGAGCCGCGATCGCCAGCCCGGCGAGGTCGCTTCCCGTGAGCAGATGTGGATGTTGAGACTCGGGCTGCATAATTATAGAACAAGGAATAAGCAAAAATTATCACCGCTGGCACAAAGCAAATGAAAAATATGTGAATAATGAAAAAATTCACCCTAAATCTTTCACCATGTCAAAAAAAATCACTATCTTTGCCACTTGAAAAGATTGCCACAGGCAAATCTGCTCAGCAATAAAAAAATAACCCTTATATAACCAAATTTTTTCATAAAGAGTATGAAAATAGCAGACATCAAAGGCCGCGAGATTCTTGACTCACGCGGCAATCCGACAGTAGAAGTAGACGTAATCCTCGAATCAGGCGTCATGGGTCGTGCAGCCGTTCCCTCCGGAGCGTCTACCGGCGAAAACGAAGCCCTTGAGCTCCGCGACGGTGACAAGAGCCGCTACCTGGGCAAAGGAGTACTGAAGGCTGTGGCTAATGTAAACGGCCCCATCCGCGATCTTCTCATCGGCCACTCTGCACTTGACCAGATCGGCATCGACGAGGCTATGATCAAGCTCGACGGCACAGAAACCAAGAGCAACCTCGGCGCCAACGCAGTGCTCGGCGTATCTCTGGCAGTAGCCAAAGCCGCAGCCAACTACCTCGACCTTCCCCTCTATAACTACATCGGCGGCTGCAACAGCTACGTTCTCCCCGTTCCGATGATGAACATCATCAACGGCGGCGCTCACTCCGATGCACCCATCTGCTTCCAGGAGTTCATGATTCGCCCCGTAGGCGCATGCTGCTTCAAAGAAGGAATCCGCATGGGCACAGAGGTATTCCACGCCCTGAAGAGCGTGCTCAAGGCCCGCGGCCTCAGCACAGCTGTAGGTGACGAAGGCGGCTTCGCTCCCAAGCTTGAAGGAACAGAAGATGCCCTCAACGTGATTGTGGAAGCTATCAAGAAAGCCGGCTACGAACCCGGAAAAGACGTCACAATCGGTCTTGACTGCGCATCTTCCGAGTTCTATCAGGACGGTGTATATGACTACACTCACCTGAAGAACGGCGCACAGAAAGAGGTAAACGGCCAGAAGTTCACCAGCGAGGAGCAGGCTAAATATCTTGAGTCTCTCATCAACAAATATCCTATCGACTCTATCGAGGACGGTATGGACGAGAACGACTGGGAAGGCTGGAAGATCCTTACTAACCTCATCGGCGACCGCTGCCAGCTCGTAGGCGACGACTTCTTCGTGACCAACGTGAAGTATCTGGAGAAAGGTATCGCCGAGGGATGCGCAAACTCCATCCTCGTGAAAGTAAACCAGATCGGTTCACTAACCGAGACTCTGCGCGCAGTAGAGATGGCTCAGCGCAACAACTACACCGCCGTGATCTCTCACCGCTCAGGCGAGACCGAAGACAGCACTATCGCTGACATCGCAGTAGCTACCAACGCAGGTCAGATCAAGACCGGTTCTGCAAGCCGCTCAGACCGTATGGCGAAATACAACCAGCTTCTCCGTATCGAAGAGGAACTTGGCGATCGCGCTGTATACGGCTACAAGAAGATTGCCCGCAAATAATACACCCCCGATATCAATTACGGCTGATCCGGTGATCCGGGTCAGCCGTTTTTTTTTGTAATAGTAATTATTGCCGACAAGTATGGCATACCCGATGATGTGATTAAAATCGCTGAAACTTAAACTACATTCTGTCGGATACCATTCACTCCTTGTATATTATAGCCCCCATCACGCACGGCGGATATATAATACCAATAAGCAAAAACACATAGACTACGGAGATTCTGAATTGCCCGTAAAAGAATATCCGAGGCACGGGTGACAATACCCATGCCTCGGATAATATTTTGCAATTGAAATTTCTCAGGCTTTCAGTGCCGCTATCGAAGCTTTGATCGCCGCGATCTTTTCAGTAGCGTCAGACTGCTTCTTTCGTTCAAGAGCGATCACCTGCTCGGGTGCATTCGCCACGAAGCGCTCATTAGAGAGTTTCTTTTCCACTCCCGCCAGGAATCCCTCGAAACGCTTCAATTCCTTCTCAAGCTTAGCGAGTTCCTCTTCCACGTTTATTTTGTCGGCGAGAGGCACACTATATTCAACCGGCCCAACGAGGAAAGCCACACTTGTTGCGCCTTTCTCATCAACAGGCGTGATTTCCCTCACATTTCCCATCTTCAAGAGGATTGAATCGAGTCCGGAATCGTGCGCACCTTTCACCTCGACGGCAATTTCCTCTTTATTCGGAATATTGCGCTGCTTTCTGATGGCGCGCAATCCTGTCACTATCTCCTTGAGAGTCTCAAACCGCGCGAGAAGAGATTCGTCAACTGTTCCTGCCTCAGGAAGAGTAGTCTTCATGATGCTGTCTCCGTCCTTACGCTCTGCTATATGCTGCCACAACTCTTCAGTGATGAAGGGCATGAACGGATGCAACAACTGCAGGAGAATCTCGAAGAATCTCATTGTCTCAGCGAATGTCTTTCCATCCACTGGAGAGCCGTATGCAGGCTTGATCACTTCAAGATACCAACTTGAGAACTCATCCCAGAAGAGTTTATACACGGCCATCAAAGCCTCTGAGATCCTGAATTTGCCCATGAGGTCTTCCACTTCAACCATAGTCTTATGGAGTTGTGAACCAAACCATTCAACGGCAATTCTTGAACTTTCAGGCTGCGCCATATTCTCATCTACAGTCCAACCCTGCAGCAGGCGGAATGCATTCCAGATCTTGTTGGCGAAATTACGGCCCTGCTCCACCAGAGCATCATCATACATGATGTCGTTGCCGGCCGGCGCGCTTAGCATCAGGCCCATGCGCACCCCATCAGCTCCGAATTTTTCTATCAATTCGAGAGGATCGGGGGAATTTCCGAGCGACTTGCTCATCTTGCGCCCGATCTTGTCGCGCACGATGCCGGTGAAGTAGACATTGCTGAAAGGCTTGTCGCCGGCATACTCATATCCGGCCATAATCATGCGTGCCACCCAGAAGAAAATGATATCCGGGCCGGTCACAAGGGTTGCCGTGGGATAATAATACTTAAGTTCCTCGTTTTCGGGATCGAGAATACCATTGAAGAGAGTTATCGGCCACAGCCATGAACTGAACCAAGTGTCGAGTGCGCCCTCATCCTGCACGAGATCATCCATCTTCAGATCGAGTCCGCTTTCAGCACGTGCTTTCTCAAGCGCCGCTTCCTTGCTCTCGGCAACCACGATGCGGGTCTCCCCGTCCACGTCATAATAGTAGGCCGGTATGCGGTGTCCCCACCATAGCTGGCGGCTTATGCACCAGTCCTGTATGTTCTCAAGCCACAGGCGATAGGTGGTCTTGTATTTCTCAGGCACGAAGCGAATATAGTCTTCCATCACCGGGCCCAGCGATATTTCTGCGAAATGGCGCATATCGATAAACCACTGGAGCGACAGGCGCGGTTCGATCGCCACCTTAGTGCGTTCGGAATAACCCACATTATTTGTGTAGTCTTCCACTTTCTCCATCAATCCTGCCGCTTCAAGATCGCGGGCTATCTGCTTCCTAACCTCAAAACGATCCATGCCGGCATATTTTCCGCCATGCTCATTGAGAGTGGCATCTTCGTTGAAAATATCGATAGTCTCAAGATTATGTGTTTTGCCCAGCATATAGTCGTTCTTGTCGTGGGCCGGGGTGACTTTAAGGCATCCTGTGCCGAAGTCAATCTCCACATAACGGTCTTCAATCACGGGTATCTCACGGCCAACGAGCGGAACAATCACCTTCTTACCCTTCAGCCACTCGTTTTTGGGATCTTTCGGATTGATACACATAGCGGTATCGCCCATTATCGTTTCAGGACGAGTGGTGGCTACTACAGCATATCGACCTTCCGGATCATCAGCCACATAATAGCGCAGATAGTAGAGTTTGGAATGCTCCTGCACGAAATTCACTTCATCGTCCGAGATAGCTGTCTTATTTTTCGGATCCCAGTTCACCATCCGCAGTCCCCTGTAGATAAGGCCTTTGTCGTAAAGGTCACAGAAAACTTTAGTCACGCTTTTCGAGCGCAGTTCATCCATAGTGAATGCTGTGCGATCCCAGTCGCAGCTGGCTCCGAGTTTCCTGAGCTGCTGCAGGATAATGCCACCATGCTTGTGAGTCCAGTCCCAGGCATGCTCGAGAAACTGCTCGCGCGTGAGATCGGTCTTCTTTATACCCTCGTCTGCCAGTTTCTGAATCACTTTTGTCTCGGTGGCTATGGCAGCATGGTCAGTTCCGGGCACCCAAAGTGCGTTCTTACCCATCATCCTTGCCCTGCGGATGAGGATGTCCTGTATGGTATTGTTGAGCATGTGGCCCATGTGGAGCACACCCGTCACATTTGGCGGCGGAATAACTATGCAATAAGGTTCACGCTCATCGGGAACGGAATGAAACATCTTGTGGCGTTCCCAGTATTCATACCATTTATCTTCAACCTCATGCGGGTTGTATTTGGATGCTAATTCACTCATTTTACAGGTGGTTTGTCGTTTTGAGTTGCAAAGTTAGACATTTTTTTTGTGATTTCCAACAATTCGGGCAGCGATATGGGATAATCACGCTCTATAATTTTAGCACGGAAGGCAATATTGCCGAGAATTTCCTCCGCAGACCGGTGCGCGCGCAGATATTCCATGGAGAGGGATGAGTCGCGTTTCGACAGGCGCACACCGGCATCGTTGCAGATAAGCGGAAGGTGGGCAAATTCCGGCGGTGCGAAACCGAGAAGCCGGTAAAGATATATCTGCTGCGCTGCCGACAGGAGCAGATCGCTTCCCCTCACCACTTCGGTAATCCCCATCAGAGCATCATCCACTACCACTGCAAACTGATATGCCCATGCCCCGTCGGCTCGTCTGAGCACGAAGTCGCCGCAATGCCCGGCAAGATTCACACGCTGTTTTCCACAGATACGGTCTGTAAACTCGATTGTTTCGTCGGGCACTGCAATGCGCACCGCTCCGGCCCCCTCGACATAAGGAGACGGAAGCACCGGCGGACGACACGTACCCTTATAGACCACTCTCCCATCCGACTCGTGAGGCGCACGTGTCGCCATGATGTCAGCCCGGGTGCATCGGCATCTGTAGCAGAAACCGGTATCTTTCAATATAGAAAGAAAATGCCCGTAGATATCGTGGCGCAGGCTCTGCAGATAAGGGCCACTATCTCCGATGCCGTCAAGGCCGCCCTCGTCCCATTCAAGCCCGAGCCACAACAGGTCATCTTCAATCATCCGGGCATATTCCATTTTCGAACGCTGCGGATCAAGATCTTCTATCCGGAGCACCCATTTTCCTCCCCGTCTTTTCGCGGAGAGCCAAGACATCACGGCCGCGTAGATATTGCCTATATGCATTCTGCCGGACGGCGACGGAGCGAAACGTCCTTTCACCTTGCCCGAAGCATTATCTGTATTCAAA
>CAMWXO010000065.1 GCA_947178245.1 uncultured Porphyromonadaceae bacterium | reverse complement strand
CAAAGTATCGAAAGAATTCCCCGTGGTGATCGCCGAATTCCTCGGAAACACGAAAGAAATCGAATTTGACGCTGTGGCTCGCAATGGCAAGATCGTGGAATACGCCATCTCCGAGCACGTGGAATATGCCGGAGTCCACTCAGGCGACGCCACTCTCGTCTTCCCGGCCCAGCGCATATATATGGCCACAGCGCGCCGCATCAAGCGCATCAGCGCCCGCATAGCCGAGGCCCTCAACATCTCGGGCCCCTTCAACATCCAGTATCTCGCCAAAGACAACTACGTGAAGGTGATAGAGTGCAACCTTCGTGCGTCTCGCTCATTCCCCTTCGTCAGCAAGGTGCTGAAAAAGAACTTCATCGACACCGCCACCCGCATCATGCTCGGTGAAAAGCCCGCAGTGGTGGACACTTCCACTTTCGATATCGACTATATCGGAGTCAAGGCCTCGCAGTTCTCATTCGCACGTCTGCACAAGGCAGACCCCGTGCTCGGTGTGGACATGTCTTCTACAGGCGAAGTGGGATGCCTCGGGCGCGATTTCGATGAAGCACTCCTCAACGCCATGATTTCAGTGGGCCACCACGTGCCCGAGAAGGGAATACTCGTAAGCTCGGGCGACGCCAAAGGAAAGGCAAGCCTGCTTGAGGCATGCCGCCTCCTCGCCGCCAAGGGCTATCCCATCTACGCCACACACGGCACCTGCACATATCTGGAGCAGAACGACGTGAAGGCCATACCCGTGAGCTGGCCCGACGAGGAAGGCGAATCGGTGCTCGACGTCATCTCTCAGCATAAGGTAGACCTCGTGATCAACATCCCCAAGAACCATACCAAGCGCGAACTTACCAACGGCTACAAGATACGCCGTGCGGCCATCGACCACAACATACCGCTACTCACAAACGCACGCCTCGCGCTTGCCTTCGTGAAGGCTTTCGTGGCGCGTCCGGTGAAGAGCATCGGCATCACCGCCTGGCAGGAATATTGATCTTAACCTTATATTTACAACAGCAACCCCGGAGCGTCACAGCTTCGGGGTTTTTCGTTATTAAGTCTTTTCATCAAAAATCAACGTTTTCCACATTCATGGTAGCGCATGAATGCCCTTTATGACGTCTCCGCGCTATTGAAATCAAAAATTACGGATGAAATTTTGTGAGAATCAAAATATTTTTGTAATTTTGCAGGGTAAACCTATCGACACGAGTGATCGCTTGCTTCACAGGCAATCCGCATCACGACATCCACATTGAGATTCCGAGCTCGCTGATTCACACTATATCAGAATAATTGCAGCCGTCTCATATCATCAAAACAATTTAGCGAACAACCCAAATTATTTCCCATATCGGGAAAAATCCCCATAGATATAATTATGTTCACATACGAAGAACTGAATTCCTGGGAAGACTCGCGTCTTCAAAAGACAGCGGAAGAATACGGCATGAAGAATTCCGGCTCCGCCACTCATGAAGAGCTCATATTTCACATTATCGACAATGCAGCCGCCACCACTGCCAAAGAGTTGACGAAACCCGGACGCAAGCGCAAGACGGCAGATGCAGCCGCCACCACTGACGGAGAAGCCCCTCAGCCCAAGAAAAGGGGAAGGAAAGCAAAAGCAAAGACAGAAGAAGAGACTATAACCGTATCCGAGGCCGAGGCTCCGGCCAATGCAGAGATCACCGCAACTGAAACTACCGAAAAGCCCGCTCCCAAGAAGCGCGGCAGGAAGTCGAAGAGCGAACTTGCCGCAATCGCGGCGCAACAGGAGGCCGAGGCTCAGCAGCCAGAGGCCAAGACAATAGAAGCTCCCGCCGAAGCTGCCGATGAGGCTGAAACTCAGCCTCAACCCAAGAAAAGGGGAAGGAAACCTGCCAAGTCAAAGCAGCCCGAAAGCCCCGAGCAGCCTGCCGACACAGCGGCTGCCGCCACTCCGGAGGCTGAAGCCCCCGCACAGACCGAAGCCCCCCGGCAGAAGCCGGCAGCGCATGACAATCAGCAGCCTCAGGGCAAGATGAAGAAGCGCAATCCCAACCAGCACAGCAGCGATGGCTTCGACAGCTTCTTCGGCAACTCGAAGGGCCGGACTTTCAAACCGCGCAACGCGCAAGACAATCAGGCCGATGCCAACACCAATCCTATTCAGGAACAGGGCGCTGAGCCGGCGCAGGCGCATCCCCAGCCGGAGCCCCAGATTCCGATTCTGATAGCGGAGCCGGGTGCCAACTCGCAGTTTACGAAGGCCAACCTCATGCCAAATGCTTACGGCAACGGCCAGGGCAACAAGCATCTCTCGAAGCGCCAGCGCGCACTCGAGCGTAAGCAGATGATGCAGCAGCGCCGGCAGATGATGCAGCAGGAGACCATATTCGACTTCGACGGCATCCTGAACACCTACGGAGTGCTTGAAATAATGCCCGAAGGCTTCGGATTTCTCCGCTCAAGCGATTACAACTATCTCGCCTCGCCCGACGACGTGTATGTGTCGCAGATTCAGATTAAGGAGCATGGATTGAAATCGGGCGACGTAGTGGAAGCTGCCATACGTCCGCCACGCGACGGAGAAAAATATTATCCCCTCTGCAAGGTGCTCAGCGTCAATGGTCTGTCGCCCGACGTGGTGCGCGACCGAATACCCTTTGAGCATCTCGTGCCGCTCTTCCCTGACGAGAAATTCAATCTCACCGCCGGAAGGACATGCAATATCTCGACGCGAGTAGTAGACATGTTCGCCCCTATCGGCAAGGGCCAGCGCGCGCTCATCGTGGCTCCTCCCAAGACAGGTAAGACCATACTGCTCAAGGATATCGCCAACGCTATAGCCGAGAATCATCCGGAGACCTACATAATAATGCTGCTCATCGACGAGCGCCCCGAAGAGGTGACCGATATGGCGCGCAGCGTAAACGCTGAAGTGATAGCGTCTACTTTCGACGAGCCTGCTGAGCGCCATGTGAAGATCGCCGGCATAGTCCTCGAGAAAGCGAAGCGGCTCGTGGAGAGCGGCCATGACGTGGTGATCATGCTCGACTCCATCACGCGCCTCGCCCGCGCCTACAACACGGTGAGCCCTGCCTCCGGCAAGATTCTTTCGGGAGGTGTGGACGCCAACGCCCTCCAGAAACCGAAACGCTTCTTCGGAGCGGCACGAAACATAGAACACGGCGGCTCGCTCACCATCATCGCCACAGCGCTCACCGAGACCTCGAGCAAGATGGATGAGGTGATCTTCGAGGAATTCAAAGGCACCGGCAACATGGAGCTCCAGCTCGACCGCAAACTCAGCAACAAGCGCATCTTCCCCGCAGTAGACATCATAGCCTCGTCTACACGCCGCGACGATCTCCTGCTCAGCGAGGAAGTGCTCAACCGCATGTGGGTACTCCGCAACTATCTGAGCGACATGACCTCGGTGGAAGCAATGGAATTCATGAAAAAGCGTATGGACATGACGCGCACCAATGAGGAACTTCTCGTCACAATGGACAAGTGATGAAGATTCAGAAGACCAACGCAGCGCGTCTGCTCGATAAGGAAGGCATCAGTTACGAACTGGTGCCCTACTCTTTCGATCCCGACGACCTTGCGGCCGAACATGTGGCCGAGCAACTGGGAGAGCCGATAGAGCAGGTCTATAAGACGCTCGTGCTCCGCGGCGACAAGACGGGGCTGTTCGTATGCGTCGTGGCGGGAAACCGCGAGGTAGACCTTAAACTGGCCGCCAAAGCATCGGGCAATAAGAAAGCGGAGATGCTTCCGCTGAAGGAGCTCCTTCCAAACACGGGCTACATCCGCGGCGGCTGTACCTCGATAGGGATGAAGAAGCATTATCCCACTTATTTCAGCGAAGAGATGGCCGCTTTCGATAAGGTCTACGTAAGCGCCGGCCAGCGAGGACTGCAGCTGAAGCTCTCGCCGCTCGATCTTGCTAAGGCCGCCCGGGCCACTTTCGCCCGCATCGCCGACACCGAAGAATCATCTGACACGGAGGAAACATGAACACATTCGGAAGAAATCTGCGCCTCACCACTTTCGGCGAAAGCCACGGCAAAGCGATGGGAGGCATCCTCGACGGAGTGCCCGGAGGCATACACCTCGACATCGAAGCCATCTTGCGCGAGACGGAGCGGCGTCGTCCGGGCAGGAACAATCTCGTCACCGCACGCAACGAGGCCGACACACCGGAATTCCTGTCAGGCCTCACCGACGACTTCGTCACGCTCGGCACCCCGATAGGCTTCATAGTGCGCAACACCGACCACCGGAGCGGAGACTACAGCGAGATGGCGAAACTCTACCGCCCGAACCACGCTGATTTCACCTACGACCGTCGCTATGGCCTGCACGAGGCCCGGGGCGGGGGCAGGGCGTCGGCACGCGAGACTCTCAACTGGGTGATCGGAGGCGCGATAGCACGTCAGATTCCCTGTATGCGTGATATACACATCAATGCGAAAGTGGTAGAAATCGGAGGTGTACGAGGCTCTGAAGAGGAACTGAATGCAGTAGTGGCTGAGGCCATGAAGCGGGGTGATTCAGTAGGAGCTATCGTGGAGTGCGTCATCGAAGGGGTTCCGGCCGGCAAGGGCAATCCGGTGTTCGGCAAGCTGCACGCGCGGCTCGCGGCCGCCATGATGAGCATAAATGCCGTGAAGGGCTTTGAATATGGCGACGGTTTTTCGGCCGCCGCGATGTATGGCACGGAGCATGCCGACATCTTCACCACCAAAGACGGCCGCATCATCACCGAGACCAATCACAGCGGAGGCATACAGGGAGGAATCAGCAACGGAATGCCGATCACATTCCGGGTGGCCTTCAAGCCCACCCCCACGCTTCTGCAAGACATCCGTACGGTAGACACCGAAGGACACGAGGCCCTGCTCAGGGGACGCGGCCGCCACGACGCATGTGTGGCTCTGCGCGGCGTGCCTGTGGTGGAAGCCATGGCTGCGCTCACTATCTGCGATGAACTCTTGGTATAAGGATTTCAGCGAATATATGGGAGAGATATTTCCCGGCGTCAAAGTTCAGAAACTGAGCATTGACGCCGGGTTCACATGCCCGAACCGCGACGGGAGCATCGGCACCGGGGGCTGTATCTACTGCAACAACGCCTCCTTCACCCCCTCCTACTGCCACCCCGGCGACAGCATTGAGACGCAGATAGAGAAGGGGAAGGCCTTTTTCGGCAGAAAATATCCTGAAATGAAATATCTCGCCTATTTTCAGAGTTACACCAACACTTTCGGAAAAGACACAGGGAGTCTGCTCTCGCTCTACCGCAGGGCGGCCTCAGTAGAGGGCGTAGCGGGAATCATCATCGGCACGAGGCCCGACTGCCTGCCCGACTCATTGCTGAGTGGACTCGCAGACCTTAACCGCGATATTACGGTGATAGTGGAGATCGGAGCTGAGACATCATCAGACATCACCCTGCGGCTCATCAACCGCAACCACACATGGGGACGGGTGGAAGACGCCGTGACGAGGCTTCATGCCGCAGAAATACGCACCGGGCTTCATCTCATTGCAGGGCTGCCGGGCGAGTCGCCCGAAGATGTGCTATCCACAGTGAGGAAAGCTTGCGCGCTCCCTATAGAATCGATCAAGATGCATCAGCTTCAGATTGTGAAAGGCACTCCCCTTCTTCACCTATGGGAAAAGGGAGAGATAAGCGTGTGGCCGTTTTCGCCTGAGGAATATCTTGAACTATGCGTCAGGATAGTGAGGACAGTGCCGCGCCACATCTGTATAGAGAGGTTTCTTGCATCCTCACCGCCCGACATGGTGGTGATGCCTCGTTGGGGCATGAAAAACTACCAGTTCACCAATCTCCTCCATAACCGCCTGCGCGGGATGCAATGACCAATCGGAGGACACTGAGTGTAAACCAATGGCACAATATTTTGCTATAAAGTAAACATAAAGAGCGTTTCCTATGTTACAATAACATAAAGCACAACCACTAATTATAAAAAAACATGGACATTCAGGAAATCCTCAAACAGCTCACCGCAAAGTTCGGCGACTCGTTCGACATCACGAAAGTGACCAACCTTCTTAAGACTCTTGATCTTAAAAACTTATCATTCACCGACATCGTGTCGAAACTCGGCGAGCAGGGTCTCCTCAAGAACGTTGACCTGGAAAGCGTGAAAGGCAACGTGCTGGACGAACTCAAGAACAAGGCCGGCGGCATACTCGGCGGCATGTTCGGCAAATAAGACAACTCATCACCTATCTCCTCCTGAACCTCGGCTTTTACAGGCCGAGGTCTTTTTTTGCCATCTCCTATTGTATAAAGTGGGGAAGTGGCGTCAGCCTACTCTTCCACCGAGAGGATATAACCCTTTTTCTTTATAGAGATTATGGAAATGCGCGGATCGGTCAGCAGACGGCGGATATAGGTGATCTGCACGTTGAGCGAAAGGGAGTTGGAATAACTCGCGTCGCCCCATATCCTTTCCAATATCTCATCGCGCTCCACAAGGCGCCCGACATTCTCGGCAAGCAACTGAAGAATCTCAGTCTGACGCACCGACAGCGAATGTGTCTCTCCATGATATGTGAGGGAGGAGAGATTCGGACGAAACAAGGTATCCCCTACCCTATACTCCACTTCCTGGCTGACTGAAACACTGTCAAATCTCTCGTGAATCCTGGCGATCAGTTCCTCCGGATAGAAAGGCTTCGGAATATAGTCGTTGCCTTTAAGTGAAAATCCGTGAATACGGTCAACCTTGTCAGTTCTGTCGGTGAGAAAGAAGATTATGACCCGCTTATCGTTCTTCCTGATGGTACGTGCCAATTCAAATCCATCCAGTTCAGGCATATTTATGTCGAGAAGCATGAGATCGGGATGCAATGCCTTATACATCTCCAACCCCGCCTTGCCGTTGCCGGCATACGTCACGTCATATCCCTCGGCCTCAATGAAGCGCTTCAGGAGCAATGAATTCTTATAGTCGTCATCCACGAGGAGTATCTTAATTTTCTTCATCATTGCGGAAGCCTTATGATAAAACATGTTCCCTTTCCCTCTTCGCTCTCAACCGCGATCTCACCCCCGTGAGCCTCTACAAGCAGCTTCACGTAGGCCAGGCCGAGCCCCATTCCCGGCTGCTCTCCCCTTCCGGCCTTACCGCGATAGAACCTCTTGAAGATATGCCGGAGATCACCCGACGGGATTCCGTTTCCGGTATCACTGACACGGAGTTCGACAATACCGTTAATTATCCCGGCATCAGCCCTGACAGTCACGTATGAACCGGAATATTTCACGGCATTCTCCACGAGATTGTTGAGGATATTGACAATGTGGGTCAGATCTCCCGAAACCTCAAGAGAGGGATCGATATCATTCACGATCTCCACTCCCTTGTCGGCAGGATACACCAATGCAGCCTTCACGTCTTCAAAAACGTCATGTAGATTCACAGGCTTCAGGTTGAGCGGTATCTGTTCCACATTATTAAAGGTGATATCCCTCAATTTTGAGAAATAGGCTGAAAGATTGTCAAGCGCATTACGTGTCTCCGCCATGAGTTCACGCTTGGTGGCCATATCAGCCATCATTTCCTCATTCTCAATGCCCGAGACACACATCTTCAGGGTTGAAATAGGGCGTTTCAGCTCGTGTATCATCGTGGTCACGAAACTGTTTCTCATCCTGTCGAGGCGTGAGAGTTTCAACACCATGCCAAAC
>CAMWXO010000064.1 GCA_947178245.1 uncultured Porphyromonadaceae bacterium | reverse complement strand
GATCTATCTTATCTACGGCAAAAGCTGCCATCACCTGGGTGGCGATGGCAGCGCTTATGAGTAATTTTTTGTGTTTCATTATCTTCAGTCGATCTGGATGATAAGGAAGGGTGTGAGGCTCCAGAATGATGTGGGGTTGGTGATCTTCACGCTCTGCGTGCCGTTGGCATTGTCGATGATGTCATAGCTTCCGGCGGGCATATTGCTCCATATCTTCACTTTCTTTCCACCCGTATTGATTACCGAGATGTCTCGTTTATCGCCCACGGTGAAGTAATTTTCGTTGAAATCACCCTTCAACACCTTGGTGGCGCCGAGGAATTTCTTCTCGAGAAGGCCGTTCTGCTTCAGTTCCTTGTTGGTTCCGATAGCGTAATACACTTTATTGGCGGCATTCTCGGCAGCCACGGTCTCGGCCTCTGCCTTCTCGCGGGCTGCGGTCTCGGCGTCGAGTTCCTCCTTGCCTTTGGTCACCTGGTCGGTGAGTTCGGCAATCTGCGTGTTGGCATTCTCAAGCTGCTCGTTGAGCTGGTTGATTTTCTCTTCCTGCTGCGCTATCCTCTCCTGAAGCTGCGCGATAGTCTTCTTCATCACGCTGTTTTCACCTCCGGTCTTGTCGAGCTGAGCCTGCATCTTGCTGAGCATATCCTTGTTTTGCTGAAGGCGTGCCTTGATGCCGGCGAGGTTGTCGCGGATGTCGGCGCGTCGGTCTACTCCTTCACCACTGCGGTCGATGCTGTAGAGCAGGCCCTCCTGCATGTTGATTGAGTCGAGACCTGCGTAGATGTCGCCCATGAGCAGGAGAAGGGAGTCGTTCATGGTCGAAGCCTCTTCATATTGAGCGGTCACGATCACGAGAGAGTCGGCTTTAGAGTCACCTTTGTGTCCGCTGCATGATGCGAGCAGAAGCGCGCCCATGGCGCAGAGGGGAAGAATCTTTTTCATATCTGTCGTTTTTGAGTTTTTCAAAATGTTATTAATCAATGTAATAAATTGGGAGCTGCGATTGTAATGGGTTCTGTCCCATTTTAAACCATTTAACCGCCTTAAACCATTCAAACCACTTTCCCTTTGACGACTATAACAATTTCACCTTTGGGAGTGTTCACAGCGAAATGTTAGGAAAGTTCTTTTAACGTGCCGTTGTGAAATGTTTCGTGGATTTTCGATATTTCTCTCGCCACACAAGCCTCGCGGTCTTCGCCGAAAGCCTCGGCAAGCTGGCGCAGGGTGCGGGGGAGCCTCACGGGGCTTTCGTAGATCACCACCGTGCGGGGATCTTCGGCCAGAAGCGCGAGGCGGGTGGCCCGGCCTTTTTTCGGCGGAAGGAATCCTTCGAAGACAAATCTGTCGCACGGCAGCCCGCTTCCCACAAGGGCCGGAACGAAAGCTGTGGGCCCGGGAAGCACTGTCACCTCCACCCCTAAGCGCCGGCATTCACGCACGAGCATGAAGCCGGGGTCTGAGATGCCCGGAGTGCCCGCGTCGGAGATGAGCGCTATGTTCTCTCCCGCTTCGAGGCGCTCTGCAAGAGGCCCCACTGTAGCATGCTCATTAAATTTGTGATGGCTCTGCATCGGGGTGTGTATGTCGAAATGCTTCAGAAGCACGCTGCTCGTGCGCGTGTCTTCAGCGAGGATGAGATCAGCCTCCTTCAGCACCTTGACGGCGCGGAAAGTCATGTCGTCAAGGTTGCCGACCGGTGTCGGTACTATATAAAGCATGGTTATATTTGGGCTTAATTTTTAGAGGTGGGCGTTATTGGAATTTGTAGGGATGCACCCCGGTGCATCCGCCCGAGGAAAAAAGTCCAACGCAACCCAATTCTAAATTCTCAATTCACAATTCTCAATTCTCAATTAAACGAAGTTCTACATTATCACTTGAAATGTGGGCGGAGAGTATCCATATATTGGCTCACGAAGCGGCGTTCGGGATCCCACTCGAGTTCGTTGAAGAAGTAATCTTCGATGTCGGAGAAATATTCTATTCCTTCAAGCTGGCGAAGGGTGGCGTCAAACATCTTCATGTCGCCGTCGAAAAGCTCGCGGGCATATAGGAAGCGGTCGTTGAGAGAGAAGAACGCCTTCAGGTTGGGCTTAGGCTTCTGTATATGTTCGGGTTTAGGCTGGTCGGCTGTCGCTGCAGGTGTTTCTTCTTCCTCGTCGTCAATATCGAGGAGAATGTCGTCGTCCTCATCTTCCTCTTCATTATCGTCGTCCATGTGCAGATAAGCCTCGGAATACTCTTCTTCCGCTTCGGTCTCCACATCAGCATCCACCCCGGGGGCTGCTGATTCCTCTTCCTCGGCCTCTTCTTCACTGTGAGTCTCCTCATCTTCACTGTGAGCCTCCTCATCTTCTTTGTGAGGTTCTTCTTCGGGTTGCTTTTCTTCCTCGGGCTCGGGCTCAGCCTCCTCTTCAGCCGGGGCTTCTACTGCGGGAGCCACATCTTCATATTCCTGTTCTTCAGGTGCCTGATAAGCCTCGGCGGTGGCTTCCTCGGCCTCCTCTTCTTCATCCGAAGCCACTTCCGACGCAGCCTGACTTTCTTCAGACTCGGCCGGAGCTGTCTTATGCCCTTCATATTCGCCGGCCAATCGGTCGCATTCCTCAGCGAGCCAAAGTGTTTTTCCTGTCAATAGGGAATATAATTCATCCGAAGGCTCTCCATCCTTCAGAACACGCAGCAGTCCTTCGATTTCCACTGCTGTCTCTATGAGTTTTGTCACCATTATTATTGTATGCTTGTTTTTTGTCTATAATGTAATAACAACTTCCCGCTCATTTGTTATATAGACATAATGCGTTTAAGCATTTTTTATGAAAAATCCGACAACAGAAAAAATCTAAAGCCATGAAGAGAATCATCCCTCCATCCGAACTCATTATCAATGCCGACGGCTCGGCATTCCATATTCACTTGCGACCGGAACAACTTCGTGACAATATCCTCCTCGTAGGCGACCCCGGCAGGGTGTCGATGGTGGCGGAGATGTTCGATACTGTCGATTATGACGTTCAGTCGCGCGAATTTCATGCAGTAGGAGGCTCCTACCGCGGGAAACCCGTGATGTGCATATCGCACGGCATCGGATCTGACAATATCGAGATTGTGATTACTGAACTCGATGCCCTTGCCAATATCGACTTCAAGACGCGCGAGGTGAAGCCCGAACACCGCACCCTTAACATGGTGCGAGTCGGCACTTCCGGCTCGCTTCAGCCCGACATTCATCTCGGGGATTACGTGATAGCCGAGAAGGCCACCGGCACTGACGGCATTCTTAATTATTATGCCGACCGCGACAAGGTCTGCGATCTGGAGTTTGAGCGCGAGTTCGTGGCTCACACCGGATGGCTCAAGACCTGGGCCGCGCCATACACCGTGGATGCCGACGCGTCGCTCGTAGACCGCATCGGGCGCGACGACATGCTGCGTGGCTGCACGATGTCGGCGGTGGGGTTCTATGCTCCGCAGGGGCGTTGCGTGCGTCTTCCGCTCGCAGATCCTGACCTAAACGCCAAAATAGAAAGTTTCAGATATAATGGAAAGCCGGTCACCAATTTCGAGATGGAATCGGGATGCCTGCAGGGTATGGCGAAGCTGCTTGGCCACAGGGCCATGACGGTTTGCTGCATCATAGCGGAGAGGGTGGCTACCAAGACCAATACTGACTACAAGCCTCGGGTGAGGGAACTGCTTGCTACGGTTCTCGACCGCTTCTGATCCATTCGGATTTGACGCATCCGGCGGCTTCGGCGAGACGCCGCTCAGTTCACTACATTTTCCGCTTTCCCATCCAGGAAGGCGGAAAGGTTGTTAACGGCTATGGTCATCAGTCGCTGGCGTGCCTCTTTAGTGGCCCACGCGATATGCGGAGTGATGAACGCGTTGGGTGCCGAAAGCAGGGGATTGGATGCCGAAGGCGGCTCTGCAGAAAGCACGTCTGCCCCGAATGCCCCGAGTCTTCCCGTTTTCAAAGCCTCTGCCACCGCGTCCTCGTCGATGAGCGGGCCGCGGCCGGTATTGATCAGGATAGCTCCTTTCTTCATGGCGGAAAGTTTCTTTTCATCGATAAGGTGCCGGGTGGTCTCGGTGAGCGGACAGTGGAGCGTGACTACGTCGGATTCCGGGAGAAGGTGCCCGAGATCAGCCTTCTCGACTCCTTCCGGAAGCTGCGATTGCTCTTTCGATGTATAGGCCATGACTTTCATGCCGAAAGCGAGCGCTATGCCGGCCACGGCCTTCCCTATGTGTCCTAATCCGATTATTCCGATGGTCTTGCCTGCAAGTTCGGTGAGCGGAGTGTCCCAATAGCAGAAATCGGGATTGCCGCTCCAGCGTCCGTTGCGGTTCTCTGCTGTGTAATGCTCCACTCTGTTGGTGATGGCGAGCAATAGGGCAAAGACGGCCTGGGCCACCGACATGGTGCTGTAAGAGGGAATGTTGGTGACTGTGATTCCGCGGCTTCGCGCGGCCTCCGTGTCCACTACATTGTAGCCTGTGGCGAGCACGCCTATATATTTCAGGCCGGGCAGCCGCGAGATAGTCTCCGCGTCAAGGACGGTCTTGTTGGTAATGAGAATTTCCGAGTCGAGTCCCCGGCTAATTATCTCGTCCGGCATTGTCCGTTCGTAGACGGTGAGATCGCCCAGGTTGCTGAATCCTTCCCAGCTCAGGTCGCCGGGGTTGAGGCCATATCCGTCAAGCACAGTTATTTTCATAATGATTTTTTATAAGGTCAATAAGGTCAATAAGGTCAATAAGGTCAATAAGATCTTAGTGACTTTAAAGACCTTAAAGACCTTAGAGACCCTGAAATAAATGATCATTTGGTTTTATCTCGGTTTTTTCGTCTCAGATAGGTCATTCTCTCTGAGAAGCCGCCATGCTTCAGAAAGTCCGAAGACAATCTCTGAAGCTGTCTGTAAAGCAGATAGTCTGCTTGCTTTATCAGAATTATTATCATGTTGGCAATCGTCTCAGGCGGTCTTGAGCAAATGATATTCATAAAATATTGAGCATCATTATGCTCGCGGCCTAATTTTCTCATGGTCTCGAATTCAACGGAGCCCTTTTCCCAACGGCGGTGCCCTCTGGTTTTGAGATAGTCTTCATAGTCTTCAAGAAGTTCCTGTAGACTGGCTTTTGCCACATTAATCAGTTTAATCTCTGTCTTGGCAGATGTGGATGATGCCGCGCAACCCTCAATGATGTTTTGTTTGCCGCTTCTGGCGGCTTGTATCATCTGGTCTATAGTGCGGTCTCCATTCCTTAAGAATTGTTCGCAGAAATAATATGTGATTTGATATATCACATCGCACTTCTGATAACTTAGTAAATCCTTGTAGTTGGAGCCGATATTTGGAATAAGTTCGTTCATTTCGGATGCAAAGATAATTAAAAATTGAAACTGCGGCAATTTTTACTCGTAAAAGAGATAATCTTTATTCATATAAATCAAAAAATGCTAAAAAAATGAAATTTATATTTGAAAGATTTGCACGTCCGGTCTTTTTTTATTAATTTTGCAAACGTTATCCGAGGGCATCCATGCCCTGATAGCGTTCAGGATTGCCTTATGGTGTAATGGTAGCACACCAGATTTTGGTTCTGTTTGTCCAAGTTCGAATCTTGGTAAGGCAACAACTTTCATAAGTTCTGACAGGTCTCCGGGTATGCAGGGAGGCCTTTTTCTAAAAAATAACGATCGGTGTCGCCTCTTGGCGTCCCGGATAATATTAACCCGACAGACGATGCGCAGCATGAACCTAAAATATTTCTTTGCAGGACTTGCGATAGCAGTTCCCGCTTTGCTTTGTGCCAAACCGGCCGATCCGCGTGTGCGTACCTATACCAACCCGGATGGCTCCACAATCGAGGTAAGGGTACACGGCGATGAATACTTCAACTTTATGACCGATGCCGAATGCACTCGCCTCCTTGAGAGGGATTCACGAGGCTTTATCGTAGACGCCGTGCGCTTCGGCGAAGTGCTCCGCTTCAATCGTGAAGATGTGGAAGTGCTGAAAGCCGAGGTTGAGGAGGCGCGTATGCAGGATGCTGCCTTGAGGCAGCCGGCACGTATGGCCGCTCTCACTTCGGAAGGACGTTCACAATATCCCACGATAGGCGAGGGCAACCACTCGCTCGTGGTGCTTGTGGAGTTTGACGATGTGGAGTTCACGATGGACGATCCGCAGGATTACTTCCATCGCCAGCTCAACGAGCCCGGATTCTCCGACTATGGCGGCAAGGGCAGCGCGCTCGACTACTACGCGGCGATTTCAAACGGCAAATATCTCCCCACATTCGATGTGGTGGGCCCGGTCAAGCTGTCGAAGAAAGCATCCTATTTCTATAAGAATCGTGAAAATCCTATCGTGAATATGCCCGAGTTTGTCCGCGAGGCCATGACCCTTGTGGATGAGAACTTTGAGGTGGATTTCTCAAACTACGACCTCGACGAAGACGGCGTGCTCGATACAGTCTTTTTCTACTATGCCGGCTATGGCAGCGCCGACTCCGACACCCAGACGATATGGCCTCATCAGGCCGATTTCCGCTGGTATAGCACCCTTACGCTCGGTGGCAAGCGCATGGGCCCTTACGCCTGCGGCAATGAGCTGAAGGGCCTCAATCCGGAGACGGGTAGGCAGCCCTGGCGCGACGGCTCCGCTCCCTGGGTAGACGGTATCGGAACATTCGCCCACGAATACGGCCACGTGCTCGGGCTCCCCGACCTTTACGACGTGAACTATTCAGGCACCACCGTCACTCCCGGCGACTGGGACGTGATGGATGCCGGATGCTACAACTTCGACGGATGCGTGCCCCCGCTTTTCTCAGCCTACGAGCAGTGGGTGTGTCACTGGCTTGAATTTGACACTGCCGAAGACAAGACTCACTATGATCTCCCGGCTCTCGGCCACTCTGACGCTGAGCCTAAGGCCGTGAGAATCAGAATCCCGATGAATGAGGCCGCCACTAATTTCTATCAGGAGTATTTCGTGATAGAGTCGCGCGACAATACCGGTTGGGACGCATGTTTCCCCGAGCCCGGACTTATGATCTGGCGTATCTACTACAAGAAAAACAACTGGACCAACAATTCAGTCAATACCAATGGTGTCTCAAATGTAGAGATATTCTATGCCAAGAGCAATAAGCATCCTCTGTTCCAGTCGGGCAGCATCTACCCGGGCGCCGATCTGGAGTTGAAGCCGAGTGGCAAATACACTTACTGGCGTTCGCCCTACATCACCAACATCGCTTACGATGAGGCTTCCATGACCGGAAGTTTTGATTATAATATGGTTGAGCCCACCGATAAGGCGACAGTGCTCCACGACAATCCCGAGGCTGCGGCCGACGGCTCGAAAGCCTTCACCCTCGTCTGGGATGAAGTGGAGGGCGTGGATGAATACCTCGTCACCATCGAGACCGTGAAGTCAGGAAAGATCGTCAATAATTTCAAGAAGGCGAGTGTCGGAAACGTCACCTCTGTTACTGTCGACGGACTCTCCACAATGTATTGGAATCTCGAAATGAAGGCCTTCGTCACCTGCGTGGTCGGCGGCATCCAGTCCACTCAAGACTCGAATGTCATAGTGTTCACTCCCTCCGCGCTCCAGAAAGAAGGGGCCTCTGTAGGCTCAATCGAGGCTGCTGATGCGGTGATCGCCGGCGGTGTGGGATGCATAATTGCTCCCGAGGGTGCGGAAGTCTATAATCCGGCCGGCCAGCGTCTGAAGACAGATGGTCTCGCTCCCGGTGTATATATCGTGGTCTACGATAATAAATCCGTTAAGGTGATGGTGCGTTAAAGCTGTCATATTGCGGAAATTTATAACGGAGACCCGATAAATTCGGGTCTCCGTTGCTTTTTTTACAGAAATATTGCGG
>CAMWXO010000063.1 GCA_947178245.1 uncultured Porphyromonadaceae bacterium | reverse complement strand
CCCCCCCCCCCCCCCCCCCCCCCCCCCCCCCCCCCCACTTCTTTTTTTTTAATGATACGGCGACCACCGAGATCTACACCCGCAAGAATGCGAATGGCATGGAATTGTGCGTCACCAACTTCGGAGGCCGCATCGTCTCGATCATGGTGCCCGACAGAAACGGCGACTTCAAGGACGTGGTGCTCGGCCTCGACAGCGTGCAGGCTTATTTCCCAGAAAACAATCAGACGGACTTCGGCGCCGCCATCGGCCGCTATGCAAATCGCCTCAACAAGGGCAAAATCGTAATCGACGGCGATACCATCCAGCTTCCGAAGAATAATTTCGGACACTGCCTCCACGGCGGCCCCTCAGGATGGCAATATAAGGTGTATGAAGCCGAGCAGCCCAACGACTCCACTCTCGTGCTGACTATGGACAGCCCCGACGGAGACAACAATTTCCCCGGAAATGTAAAGGCAAAGGTGACCTATACCCTGCTCTCAGACAATGCCATCGACATAGCATACGAGGCTACCACCGACAAGACCACCGTCATCAACATGACCAACCACTCATATTTCAACCTCAATGGAAATCCGGCAGAGCCCATCACCAACAATGTGCTGACGATCAACGCATCGCGCTACACCCCGGTAGCCTCCACCTACATGACCACCGGTGAGATACTCGAAGTGAAGGACACCCCGATGGACTTCACAGTGGCCAAGGTCGTGGGCGAGGATATTGACAAATTCGACTTCGTGCAGCTGAAAAACGGCAACGGCTACGACCACAACTGGGTGCTTGACACCGCAGGCGATGACAGCCAGGTGGCAGCTTCGCTTTATTCACCCACTACAGGAATAAAGCTTGACGTCTACACCAACGAGCCCGGCATCCAGGTGTATTCAGGCAACTTCCTCGACGGCACGGTCACCGGCAAGCACGGAATAGTATACCAGCAGCGCACCGGCATCTGCCTCGAGACTCAGAAATATCCCGACACCCCCAACAAACCCGAATGGCCCTCGGCAACCCTCAATCCCGGAGAGACTTACAGAAGCCATTGCGTGTTCAAATTCTCCGCTGAATAAATATATGATATATAAGTCATATAAGACTTATAATTCACAGACAACAAACAACAAAAAAACATAAACAGACATGGCATTATTAGACTGGATCGTAGTCGCCATCTTCGCAATTGCCCTCATCGGCATCATCGTGTGGGTGATGAAGCAGAAGCAGAACGATGCGGACGACTACTTCCTCGGTGGCAAAGACGCCACCTGGATCGCTATAGGCGCATCCATTTTCGCATCAAACATCGGATCAGAACACCTGATCGGCCTTGCAGGTTCGGGCGCAAGTTCGGGCATGGCTATGGCCCACTGGGAAATTCAGGGCTGGATGATACTTCTCCTGGGATGGGTGTTCGTACCTTTCTACAGCCGCTCCATGGTGATCACCATGCCGGAGTTTCTCGAGAAGCGTTTCAATCCCGCATCGCGCACTATACTCTCGGTGATATCGCTCATCTCATACGTGCTCACTAAAGTAGCAGTGACGGTCTATGCCGGAGGCCTCGTGTTCCAGCAGGTATTCGGCATCGACACTCTCTGGGGCATCGACTTCTTCTGGATCGCAGCCATCGGCCTCGTCCTCATCACGGCTCTCTACACCATATTCGGAGGTATGAAATCCGTGCTCTACACATCCGTGCTTCAGACGCCGATCCTTCTGCTCGGCTCGCTTATCATTCTGGTGCTCGGCCTCAAGGAACTCGGCGGCTGGGATCAGATGATGGAAATCTGCTCTCAGGTAAAGGTCAACGAGGAAGGCGACACGATGGTCAATCTCATCCGCAGCAACAACGACCCGCAGTATCCCTGGCTGGGAGCGCTCATCGGCTCTGCCGTGATCGGTTTCTGGTACTGGTGTACCGACCAGTTTATCGTGCAGCGCGTTCTCTCGGGCAAGAATGAACGTGAAGCGCGCCGCGGTACTATCTTCGGAGCATACCTGAAGCTTCTCCCCGTGTTCCTGTTCCTCATTCCGGGCATGATCGCGTTTGCGCTCCATCAGCAACTCGGAGATTTCCTCCCGATGCTTCCCAACGGCGCTCCCAACTCCGACGCGGCATTCCCCACACTGGTGGCCAAACTGCTCCCCGCAGGCGTCAAGGGCCTGATCGTATGCGGCATCCTCGCAGCGCTCATGTCTTCGCTCGCATCCCTCTTCAACTCCTCCGCAGCACTCTTCACAATTGACTTCTATCAGAGATTCAAACCCAACACCGAGGCTAAGAAACTCGTCAGGATCGGACAGGCAGCCACAGTGGTGATCGTGATTCTCGGTATCCTCTGGATTCCCGTGATGCGCTCCGTAGGCGATGTTCTCTATCTGTATCTCCAGGACGTGCAGAGCGTTCTCGCTCCCGGTATCGCAGCCGCCTTCCTCATCGGTATCCTATGGAAGAGAGCATCGGCACAGGGCGGCATGTGGGCCCTCCTTTCCGGCCTCATCATCGGCCTTACCCGTCTTGGCGCCAAGATCTACTATTCAAGTCAGGGCATCGAACCGGGCAGCGTGGCTAACCCGGGTTTCTTCCAGACCATCTTCTACGATGAGAACTGGCTCTTCTTCTGCGGCTGGATGCTCGTATTCTGCCTCCTTGTGGGCGTAATCGTGTCACTCTTCACCAAAGCACCCGAAGAGAAGTCAATCCAGGGCCTTGTGTTCGGCACCTCGACTCCGGAGCAGCGCCAGGTGACGAGAGAGAGCTGGAACCACTGGGACGTGATCCATTCTTGCATCATTCTTGCAATCACGGTTGCGTTCTACTGGTATTTCTGGTAATTCCACAGATGCATAATTCCGTTAATGCACAATGCACACTGCTTAATGCATAATCGGCTACTCAATAATAGACATGCACGCATCAGGCATCGTGAGTTAGAAATTAACTGAATTGTGAATTATCAATCAAGAATTATGCATTCCTATTACAGAGAGCATGCAAGGCACTACGTGAGTGTCGACTGCGTGATCTTCGGGCTCCATGAGGGCAAACTCAACATTCTTCTCATCAAGCGGCGCATGATGCCCGGAAGGGACAAATGGTCGCTGATGGGGGGATTCGTAGAGCAAGGAGAATCTCTCGACGACGCCGCGAAGCGTGTGCTCCATCAGCTCACAGGGCTCGAAAACGTGTATATGGATCAGGTGGGCGCTTTCGGCGACGTAGACCGTGATCCGGGAGCGAGAGTCATCTCGGTGGCCTATTGCGCGCTCCTGAATTTCGACGATCAGGATCATCAGCGGGTCACAGACAACAATGCCCGCTGGGTGGCGCTCGACGAAATGCCCGAACTCTTCTTCGATCATCCGCGCATTGTGGAGAAGGCTCTGGAATATCTGAGGCAACAGCTTCACCGGAAGCCGCTCGTGTTTCAGTTCCTCCCCGAACTCTTCACCCTGAGCCAGCTGCAGGGAGTGTATGAGGCCGTACTCGGCGAAAAACTCGACAAGAGGAACTTCCGCAAGAGAGTGACCGAGCTCTATGACCTTGAGAAGACCGACATGATCGACAAGAGCAGTTCAAAACGCGGCGCCAGCCTTTATAAATTCATAATATAGAACATTTATGCTTGAAAAACTTAAAGAAGAGGTCTATAAGGCCAATATGGATCTCGTGAAGCACGGACTCGTGATCTTCACGTGGGGCAATGTCTCGGGCATCGACCGCGAAAAGGGGCTGGTGGTGATCAAGCCCAGCGGCGTAGACTATGACGTGATGAAACCCGAAGACATGGTTGTGGTTGATCTTCAGGGCAACGTAGTGGAGGGTCAGCTCAAACCCTCGAGCGACACTCCCACCCACCTCGCCATCTACAGGGCTTTCCCGGAGGTGGGCGGCGTGGTCCACACACACTCCACCTACGCCACCGCATGGGCTCAGGCAGGACTCGACATTCCCAATATCGGCACCACTCACGCCGACTATTTCCATGAGGCCATTCCCTGCACCGCCGACATGACCGAGGCCGAGGTGAAAGGTGCCTACGAGCTTGAGACGGGCAATGTCATCATCAAGCGATTCGAGGGCATGAATCCCATGCACACCCCCGGAGTGCTCGTGAAAAACCACGGCCCGTTCTCATGGGGCAAAGACGCCCACGATGCGGTTCACAATGCAGTGGTGATGGAGCAGGTGGCTAAGATGGCGAGCATCGCGTTTGCCGCCAATCCGGGCCTTACCATGAATCCGCTCCTCATCGAGAAGCACTTCAACCGCAAGCACGGCCCCAACGCCTATTACGGTCAGAATTAAGCGGCAAGTGGTTTAAGAGTTTAGAAGGTTTAAAGGTTTAACATCCGGATATCTGAACAAGAAGTTAGACACTAAGACTGATTATAACTCTTAAATCAAACCACTTAAACTCTAAACCCTTAAACTTTTTTAAACCTTTTAAACTTCAATATCATGTACGAAAATTTTGAAATATGGTGGGTGACAGGCGCACAGCTCCTTTACGGAGGCGACGCAGTCGTAGCAGTAGACGCTCACTCAAAGGAAATGGTAGACGGACTCAATAATTCGGGACGTCTCCCCATCAAGGTGGTATATAAAGGCACAGCCAACTCCTCAAAGGAAGTGGAAGACGTAATGAAAGCCGCCAACAACGATCCGAAATGCGCCGGCATCATCACATGGATGCACACCTTCTCACCGGCCAAAATGTGGATCCACGGCCTGCAGGCGCTCCGCAAGCCGCTCCTCCATCTCCACACCCAATACAACGCCGAGATACCCTGGGACACTATGGACATGGACTTCATGAACCTCAACCAGTCGGCACACGGCGACCGCGAGTTCGGCCACATCTGCGCCCGCATGAAAGTGCGTCGCAAAGTAGTGGTAGGCTACTGGAAAGACGCCAACACTCAGGATCGCATCGCAGTATGGCAGCGCGTAGCCGCAGCATGGGCCGACGCCCAGGATATGCTCGTGCTCCGCTTCGGCGACCAGATGAACAATGTGGCCGTGACCGACGGCGATAAGGTGGACGCAGAGATGCAGCTCGGCTATCATGTGGACTACTGCCCGGTGAGCGAACTCATGGAGCACTACAAGAAAGTGAACGACGAAGACGCAAAGGCACTCGTGGCAGAATATTTCAAGCTCTACGCTCACGATGCAGCGCTTGAAGATCAGAAGAGCGACGGCTACAAGTCTGTATACGAGGCCGCCAAGGCTGAACTCGCCATCCGCAGCATACTGAAAGAGAAAGGCGCGAAGGCATTCACAACAAACTTCGACGACCTCGGCACTCAGGATATCAACGACCCCAACTTCATAGGCTTCGACCAGATCCCCGGTCTCGCTTCGCAGCGCCTCATGGCGGAAGGCATCGGCTTCGGCGCTGAAGGCGACTGGAAATCGGCCGCTCTCTACCGCACTCTCTGGTTCATGAGCCAGGGCATGGGCAAGGGATGCTCCTTCCTCGAAGACTATACACTCAATTTCGATGGCGCCAACAGCAGCATCCTTCAGGCCCACATGCTCGAAGTATGTCCGCTCATCGCCGAAGAGAAGCCTCGCCTCGAAGTGCACTTCCTCGGCATCGGCATCCGCAAGGCTCAGACCGCCCGTCTCGTCTTCACCTCGAAACCCGGCGCAGGAATCACGGCTACAGTGATAGACCTCGGCAACCGCTTCCGCCTTATCGTAAACGACGTGGAGTGCATCAAGTCGAAACCGCTGCCCAAGCTCCCCGTGGCATCTGCTCTCTGGATCCCCATGCCCAACTTCGAGATCGGAGCAGGAGCATGGATCATGGCCGGCGGCACACACCACAGCTGCTTCTCATACGACATCACTCCCGAATTCTGGGAAGACTATGCCGAGATGGCCGGCATCGAGATGGTGCGCATCGACAAAGACACCACCATGCAGGGATTCAAGAAAGAGCTCAGAAACAACGACGTTTACTATCTGCTGAATAAGTAGTTTAGACTGGTTGGGAAGTTTAAGATATATATGTTATACAAGATATCTAAGTCATATATTTTGGAATTAGCCTCTTAAACCTCCTGAATTAAACCCCAATCCCAAGAAACATGCCTGAAAAGACAAAACAGATGATAGAAGAGGGTAAAGCCGTGCTCGGAATAGAGTTCGGCTCTACCCGTATCAAGGCCGTGCTCATCGACGAGCACAACAACCCCATAGCCCAGGGAAGCCATGAATGGGAGAATCAACTTGTCGACGGACTTTGGACCTACAGTCTGGAAGCCGTGAAATTCGGTCTTCAGGACTGCTACCGCGATCTGCGCGAGGATGTGAAGAAGAAATATGGCTGCGAGATCACCAACCTCAAGGCCATCGGCATCAGCGCGATGATGCACGGTTATCTTCCTTTCGACAAAGGCGGTCATCAGCTGGCCGGATTCCGTACATGGCGCAACACCAACACCGGGGAGGCGGCAAAGATTCTTTCTGAAGAATTCAACTACAACATCCCCCTGAGATGGAGCATATCCCACCTCTACCAGGCCATCCTTAACGGAGAGAAGCACGTGGATGAGCTCGCTTTCCTCACCACTCTCGCAGGATACATCCACTGGCAGCTCACGGGCGAGAAAGTGATCGGCATCGGCGACGGAAGCGGCATGATTCCCGTAGACCCGGCCACGAAGAACTACGATGCCAGTATGGTGGAGAAATTCGACGCAATGATCGCCGGCAAGGGCTTCGGCTGGAAACTTGAAGACGTTCTCCCGAAGATTCTCGTGGCAGGAGAAAACGCCGGCGTCCTCACCGAAGACGGAGCTAAGATGCTCGACATCTCAGGCAATCTGAAGGCGGGCGTGCCTCT
Organism: uncultured Porphyromonadaceae bacterium; assembly: GCA_947178245.1. GTDB lineage: Bacteria > Bacteroidota > Bacteroidia > Bacteroidales > Muribaculaceae > Lepagella. Next base: position 1,066 of record CAMWXO010000063.1, on the reverse strand, counting down.
ATGTCCGCCCGAAGGCGACGCAGGTACCGGCATGGTGGCCACCAACGCTGTGAAGCAGCGCACGGGCAACGTGTCGGCCGGCACATCGTCGTTCTCGATGATAGTGCTTGAAAAAGACCTGAGCAAGCCTTACGAGATGATCGATATGGTGACCACTCCCGACGGAAGCCTTGTGGCTATGGTGCACTGCAACAACTGCACCTCAGACCTCAACGCATGGGTAGGACTCTTCCGCGAGTATACCGAACTTCTCGGAGTGCCTGTAGACATGAACCAGATCTTCGGCAAGCTCTACAACAATGCGCTCAACGGCGATCCCGATTGCGGCGGACTCGTATCTTTCAATTACTTCTCGGGCGAGCCCATCACGGGCCTCAACGAGGGGCGCCCGCTCTTCGTGCGCTCGGTGAGCAACCGTTTCAATCTCGCCAACTTCATGCGTGCCAACCTCAACGCGGCCGTAGCATGCCTGAAGATCGGCAACGATATCCTCTTTGACGAGGAGAAAGTGAAAGTGGACCGCATCACCGGCCACGGCGGACTTTTCAAGACTCCCGGCGTAGGCCAGCGTGTGCTTGCCGCGGCCCTCAACTCGCCCATCTCTGTTATGGACACCGCCGGCGAAGGCGGCGCATGGGGCATGGCGCTCCTTGCAGGATATCTCGTGAACAACACGCAAGACCGCAACCTCGCCGACTATCTTGAAATTGAAGTGTTCGAGGGGAATACCGGTTCAAGCATCACTCCTACCGAAGAAGACGTGGAGGGCTTCAACCGCTACATCAAGAATTATCTTGCAGCCATACCTGTGGAAAAAGCAGCGGTCGAGGCAATCAAGAATTGAGAGAACACTCACTGAAAGCTACATTTATTCTCACCGATCCCGGGTTTGCAGCCCGGGATTTTTTCATATATAGACATAAAAAGCGCTGCGGCCGAGATTTTCACAAACTCCGGCCGCAGTGTGATTTTTAAGTTATTGCAATCACTTTCACAAGCAATCACAACACCTACTCAACCACTAACTTACAAATTATATCACTATTACTTAAAAAGCTTTTAGACT
>CAMWXO010000062.1 GCA_947178245.1 uncultured Porphyromonadaceae bacterium | reverse complement strand
CCGCGACCCCGACCTTGGCAAGGTCGTGCTCTACCAACTGAGCTATTTTCGCATGCTATGGGGTTTTCCCGTTTTTGCGATGCAAAGTTACAACTTTTTTTTCATCCGTGCAAATATTTCAGCACTTTTTTGAATCTTTATTTGTTTTCGCGGTCTGCAACAGCGAGATAAACTTACTTATTCTTCCGCTCATCCTTCTTCACGGCAACGCTGTCGGCCGCCGCCGCTGCGTCAGGCTTGTCGCTGCCCACCTTGAAAGTGCGGAAAATCTTTTCTATCGAGATCACGGCCGCTTTCTGCTCGCCTGTATGATTCACGGGCATTAGGAGCGAGAGGCCGATGGTGAGCACTAATGCGAACATCGCCGCAATATGGGCCACTTTCTTTTTGATAGTGAATACGTAGCGATCGGCCGGCACGCTGATGGAGCGGAGTCCGGCTGCTGACGTGGCCTCGCTGCTTTCCGGCGCGTCGGAGTCGGCAACTTCAGCCGATATCGCCGGGCCGGCGGAAGTGGAGGCTGCGGCGACCGGTGCGGCCGCACGCCTGAGGCGCTCTTCACGATATACTTCGGCAGCGGCGCGCTCCCCTTTGGGCATGAACGAAACCAATCCTTCTTCATCGCGCACGAGACGCCCGACGAGGCCGATAGAGGCTTCGCCTTCGGCCTGAAGATCGGCTTTCAGTTTCTCGATCATGGCGTTGAGCATGCGGTGGGCTGCCTCGTAGGGCAGGTGTTCGCGCCGCGCTATGGAGTGGGAGAGAAGGCCGTCGTCTGTGATTACGCTGCTGTTGAAGCTTATCTCACGGCGACGGGGCATGACAATGCCGGCCTCGGGGTCGAAGGATGACTCCTTTTCGGTGACGATGAATGCTCCCACGCCGGGCACTATCACGCAGGCGTGACGTGTCAGCAGATATTCGATATGTAGCGGTAGGAGATCCATTGCAGTCTATCCTGAAGATTGTTGTTAAAGAGTAGTTTAAGCCTGAAAAGAGTATTCAGGGGGCGGTTTTTCCCGCTTTTTGACGATGCAAAATTAATAAAAAATCTTCACATCTGAAAGGGTTGTCGATATCTTTCGGCCTCTCTGTCGATATCTTTCGTGCGTCATCTTGAGGGGAAAAAGCGCTCAACGGTTTGGGGATCAACGCCGTAGGAGATGGCCAGCTTTTTGTCGGCCTCGGCCTCCCTGTAGATAAGTAATTGCTTTTTGAGCCATCCCCTGAGCAGATAGAGCCGGCCGTCGTGCGGATGGTCGGCAAGGGCTTCCTTCACCACCTCGAGCGCTTCGTTGGTTTTTCCGGTGTGTCCGAGGTTCTCGATGAGCCCGAGCTGAAACTCTATGCGGTCTTCATCGTCGGCGGCCGTGCGCTCCAGGGCGTCGCGGTAGTATCCGGCGGCTTCGGAGGGATAGCCCTGCAGCTCCATGCACTTCGCCATTCCCGCCGGGCCCCACGTGTTTCGCGGCCATGCTTTTGCGAGACGGCTGAAATCGTCGTATGCTCCCTTGAAGTCGTGGTCGCGCATCCGCAGCAGGCCGCGCGTCTGCAGGGGCCACTGCGCCACGCTGTCGAGCATGAGAATAGTGTCGAGGGTCTTCATGGCCTCTCCGGTCTGCGAGGCATTCACGAGCACCTTTGCTTTTGAAGTCAGTATCGGTATGCTTTTCGGGGCGCGGTCGAGCGCTATGTCGAAGCACTGCATGGCCTCACCCATCTTTCCCTCCATCCCTGCGGCAAGGCCGAGATTGGAGAATAGCATCACATTGCCCACATTGGCAGGGTCTATGCGCAGGGCGGCCCGCGTGCAACGCGAGGCATCGCCCCAGCGCTCTTCCGCAATGTAGATTCTTGCCGAGTCGGCCATCTGAAGGTAAGCCTCATAGTCGGCTCCTTCAGAAACGGCCTGCGCCGATGCGCAAGCCGTAACTGTGGAGAACATTATCGCAGAGATGATGTGTCGTTTCTTCATTTTCTTTTTGAATAGTTGTCGAGCCCCCGGCGCAGGAAATTCTTGTAGCCCGGGATGTCTTCGTTGTATACGAATGCCGGAGCGAGAGGCTTGCCGTCGTTATCGACCAGCACATGGAAAGGCTGGGCGTTGGCTCCGAACTTGGAGCGCTGCAGATAGCTCCATTTGTCGCCGTAGGTGCGCAGCGTGCGCCGGGTGCCGTCGCTCTCAGTCACCTTGATGGGTTCGGGAAGCGATTTCTTTTCGTCTACCATGAGGGTGACGAGCACGTAGTCTTCATCGATAGTGGCCTTGATCTCGGGATCGGTCCAGACGGCGGCCTCCATCTTGCGGCAGTTCACGCAGCCGTAGCCCGAGAAGTCGAGCATCACGGGTTTGCCGAGTTTGCGTCCGAGTTCCATTCCCTCCTCATAGTCATCCACCACTGCGTGGACATCTCCTTCATATAGCGAGAAGTCCTGGGTGTAGGTGGGGGGGGCGAAAGCGCTGATAGCCTTCAGAGGCGCTCCCCAGAGGCCGGGAAGCATATAGACCGCGAATGCCAGCGAGATGCACGCGAGCATGAAGCGGGTGACTCCGGTCTTCTCCACCTTGTCGTCGTGCGGAAACGTGATCTTGCCGAGCAGATAGATGCCGAGAAGGGCGAATATCACTATCCAGAGGCTGATGAACACCTCGCGGTCGAGAATCCTCCATCCGTATGTGAGATCGGCCACTGAGAGGAACTTGAGTGCGAGCGCGAGTTCCAGGAATCCGAGCACCACCTTCACCGTGTTCATCCATCCTCCTGACTTGGGCATGCTGTTGAGCATTGTGGGGAACATGGCGAAGAGCGTGAAGGGGAGTGCCAATGCAATGGCGAAGCCCAGCATGCCTACTGCCGGCGACACGAAATTGCTCGTCGAAGCGGCTTCTACAAGCAGGGTGCCTATGATCGGGCCCGTGCAGCTGAACGACACGAGCACCAGCGTGAAAGCCATGAAGAAGATGGAGAGCATTCCGGTGGTGGAGTCCACCTTTGAGTCCATCTTGTTGGTCCAGCTCGAGGGGAGTGTAAGCTCGAATCCCCCCATGAATGATATGGCGAAGACCACGAGCAGCAGGAAGAAGATTATGTTGAAGATGGCGTTGGTGGCCAGATTGTTGAGTGCTGAGGCACCGAAGATGATGGTCACAGCCAGTCCGAGCACCACATAGATCACGATTATCGAGGCCCCGTAGGTGGCAGCCGCCCCGATTGCCTTGCGACGGCTTGTCTTGTTCTTTTTCAGGAAGAAAGATACGGTCATCGGTATCATCGGCCACACGCAGGGCGTGACGAGCGCTATCAGGCCGCCCAGAAATCCGGCTATGAAGATATAGAGCAGGCTGCTGCCGGCTTCCTGTGGATTCTCGTCGAAAGCGCGGAGTTCGGCCTCGACGTTAGTCCACCAGCCGGCTTTCCCTACGTCGCCCTGCGTGAGGGCTCCGGGTGTGAGCGGGCCGTCGGCCCGGTGCAGCGAGTCCACTTCCTCGGCAATCTCGGCGGCTTGCACGGCAGCAGGGAGTTCGGGCTCAGGTGCTATCTCGGCCTGAGCGGTCTCTTTGGCGGCTACCGGCGCTTTGCCTGAAAGATTTTTGGCGCCATACACCTGGGTGCAGCCGGTTTCGTTGCAAGCCTGCCCCTTTATCTCCACGTCTACCGTATAGGTGGAGGCCGTCGGTTTCAGTTTCTGGGTGAATGTCACCTTATCGGCGTAAAAATGCTGATCCACCTCGAAGATGTCGTCAAACTCCGAGGTGTAAGCCTTGTCAGCCACGGGGGCGCCCACGGCCTCGCACCCTTTTGTGTCGAAATAAAACACGAGGGGATTGGATCCGCCGGCAGGATTGTCGATTGAATAGAGGTGATACCCCGGCGCTATCGTGGCTGTGGCCACCACTTTGGGTGAGTCAGTGCCGTCGCCGACGAGTTTGATATCCCATTTCACGGCATCGGCCGCAAAACCCGCCATAGCCAGAATCATGGCGTAGGTCGCTGTCAGTATTGAGATTGTCAGTCGTCTCATATAATTACAAAATTCTCAATAAGAAATATTCTCAATTCTAAATCCCCAATTCCAAATTAAAAGAAATTCTAAATTCCACATTAAGCGAAATTCTCAATTCTCAATTCTCAATTCTCAATTGATATCGATATCGCCTGCTCCACTTCCTTAGTGTCGTCGCGGTAGACGTAGACCACGATGTCGCAGTTCGAGGCCACCCACTTCTCGTCGAGTGTCATCGAGGCTTCGCCTGTCACGGTGCTGTCTGAGTCAAACTGCCGCCCTATGGGCACGCCCCAGTCTCCGTTGAGCGAGGCGCGGAGCACATGGTTGTGCTCATAGTCGAGGTTTCTCCTGCCGTCGGGCATGGTCTGGGTGCCCATGATGTGATTCTCCACGAGCCACACCGTGAGATTCAGGGCTCCTTCCACAACCTTCCCGAAGTCTACGGTATAGTTCACCGTCAGGTTACGTGATTCCTCGTCGAATGAGGCGGTTGCCTCGATGGCCATGGCCGCCGGAATGGCGAGCGCTTCAGAGGCGCGTTGCATCCAGTCGGGAATTGAGGCCGACATGGATGATTTCAGCCCGTTGAATATTGCCGAGGGAAAACCGCTCGGCTGATAGTAGGCATAGAGCGCTGTGGCTGCCGCCGAGCGGAAATTCTGCCTCTCGGGCGATGTGTATTTGGAGAAAACCGGTTCGGTATTGATGTCTCCGTCAGGATGGAGGCCCACCGATATTACCCTTCCGGCCGGCTCGTCTTCCTTTATCTTCTCCACCATGGCGGCCCCGTTGGGGCAATTGCGGCAGTTATTTCCCGTAAATTCCATGATAAGGAGATTGCGCGGATTCTCCACCGTCGGTTTTTCCTCCTTTATATATCGGTCGTCTTCCGAAATGTTGTCGCATCCTGTCGCAATCGCGGCCAGAAGCGCGAGCGAAATGCTGAGATAAGAAGATTTCATCAGAAAGTATAGTTATAGGTTAGGTTGAAACCCTTTGTCTCCGGCACCCAGCGGCACACGCCGCCCGAGCAGTTGTAGCCTTCTTTCACCCGGCCGTAGCCCAGGGTGAACCGGTTGGCCTTCAGGTTGTAGGTCACGAGAAATGAATAGTAGTTGTCGTTGCGGGCGCTGTTCCAGGTGTCGGTCACGGTCACCATCCAGTGCGGGGCGAACGAGACCTCGGCCAGGCCGGCTATCCAGTCGCCCTTGTCCTGCTTGGTCTGGAGATATTGCGCCTCGAAACGCAACTGTGCTTTCCTGGCCATTTTCCATTGCCCTTCATACACGAAGATATTGCTCGTCACCATTCCTCCGTGGCCTTCCACTATGCTCTGGTTGTATTTCTGAAACATGTAGAATATCGTCATCTGATAGGTGCGCGAGAGCTTCTTGTTGAGCTCGAAGTTGAGGTCGGCGTAGTAGAGCGAGCCTATTTTCCAGAAAGGCGACTTGTACTGGTTTGAGCCGGGCTCGCGGTCGCCGGGCTGCGCGCCTGCAGGTTTGAAATAGTCGAGTCCCGATATGTAGCTCGCGCTCAGGCGCACGTTGGTGCCGTATTTGCCGCCGAGCGGAGTCTTTTTCTTGAAGAGATAGCGCACGTCGGCCTGGAAAGCCCATTCGCCGTCGGCCTGCGTCGCGTAAGGATACATGGCGGCAAGCGCGAAAGTCTGGGTCAGGGTGAAGGCCGGCAGATGATTTACGGTGGAGCTGAGAAGATAATCGGCGTCGATCACACGCTTCGAGCGGAAATCCATATTGTCGCTCCTTTTCGCCTGCAGCAGCGCCGAGAAGCCGCTTTTCGAGTATGTTCCCGACAGAAGCCCGGCCTGACCGCGGCGATAGGTGAAATTATTGAGCGAGTTCGGGTCGTTGTTCTTAGTGGCATACTCCAGAAGGAAGTTGAAGTCGTGTGCGCGGAGTTTCACCCTCCCGTCGAATGCCGCCGTGTTCTGAGGCAGATTCAGGTAATAGTTGAATCCGGGTGTGGGATCAGGCACGAGGCTCCCGGCAGGAGTCACCTTTATGCGCTCGTCCTTGTCGTGCTTCCCTACGTAAGAGAATCCCAGCGTCAGGCCTGTGCTGCGGCTGAACTTGTCGCGGAAAGTCTCGTTGAGGCTCCATTCCGCATCAGCGCCCCAGAGCCACGAGGAGTTCCATTCCCAGTAGCGGCGCTGCTTGCCGGCGAGCGCCGTGATCAGCACTCCCGGTGCGGGTTTCAGCTTGAGGCGGCCGCCGCGTATGGCGTTGTCCACGCCCAGCGAGCGTTCCTGATATGTGCGCAGTATCAGGCCCGAGCCGAATTGCTCGTAGAAGTCGCCTACGGTGGCCTGCCAGCATTTATAGCCTCCGGTGGCCCATATATAGGGCACGCCCCAGCCTCCGAAGCCCTTGTCGTAGCCCGGGAGCGGCCATTTCGCCCACTGGAACCGTGCGCCCACCGAGACGTAGGGGGCGTTCACCGTGAGGTCGAAGTAGGTATTGTTCAATACGTCCTTCTCATACTCTCCGGTCTTCTCGCCCTTGAAATTGTAAGGCACGAGAAACTCTGTCTGCACCGATCCGGTGGCGCGGATCTTGCTCCACCACGAGTCGCCGCTGCCACGCGAGTCGGGAGTTTCGAGATATGTGGACGACAGTTTTTCCGTCCCTTCAACATAGACGGAGGGCAAACCGCTCTCTCCTTCAACATAAATGTCAGGCTGAAGGGCTTCGCCCGCATCGGCGCTGTTGTCGTCTGCCATGGCCGCTGCCGATCCCAGCAGCAGCGCGCAGAGCGGAAAAATTCTTTTCATTTCCATCGCGGCCGATTATTTCATGGCTTTCTTTACGGCTTCGATTATTTCCTCCTCGGCTCCGTCCACATAGCCCTGATGATTCCATACGATGTTGCCTTCGCCATCCACCACGAACACGTGCGGAGGATCGCTCACACCCAGCTGGCGCTTGAAGTCGCCGTTGGGGTCGAGAAGCACCTCATATTCCCATCCCTTGTTCTCCACGAAGGGCTTCACGCGCTGCTCGTTCTGCGCCTCGTCGAGGCTCACGGCATAGATTTTCACGCCTGTCTCCTCCACCCATTCGTCGTAGACGTCGGCTATTGCCTTCAGTTCCCTCACGCAGGGCTTGCACCAGGTGGCCCAGAAATCGATCACGAAAGGTTTGCCGTCGTTGCTCAGCGTGGAAGTGTCTACCGAGTTGCCGTCCATATCGCGCAGCTGCACCTGCGGGAGGGCTGCTGAAGCACACAGTGAGGCAGCGAGTGCGCATGCCGAAAGAAATAGTTTTTTTATCATAGCGGATAGTGTTTTTTGTTATTGCTGTTGGTTCGGTCTGCATCTTAGACCTGAAAGAAATCTCAAAGTTACAAAAAAAATGCGAAAAACATTCGGTTTTTCGCATAAATCATGTCTCAGCAGCGAGATTTAATCTTTTTTAGCAGGGTCGCAGGTGAGGCTGATGCCTAATTTCTTGAATATTTTGTGGTCTACCTCGCCGAGCATTACTGTGGAATGTGCCTGGCATCCGTTGAGTTCCGGAAGAGTCTCGAGCGCTCTGCGGCATTTCTCGTCGTGAGTGCTCAGCACCGACAGGGCCACGAGCACTTCATCACTGTGGAGCCTCGGATTGTGGCCTTTCAGGTAAGTGAGTTTCGTGTGCTGTATCGGCTCTATCATCTCCTGCGGAATAAGTTTCACATCGTGGTCGATGCCTGCCAGATGCTTCACCACGTTGAGGATGAGCGCCGAACTGGGCCCGAGCAGCTCGCTCTGCTCGGCAGTGATTATGGTGCCGTCGGCAAGCTGAATGGCGCTGCAGGGCAGCCCCGACGCTTCGCAGCGGTCGCGTGCGGCCTTGATGCACTGCCTGTAGTCGAGTCCGATCTTGGCCTGCTTCAGGAGGAGCGCGATCTTGTTCACCTCCGACTCGTTGTCTTCTCCTTTTGCCAGGCTGTTGAGCGCCGTGAAATAGCGACGTATTATCTCATTGTTCGATGCCTCGCAGCATACCTTGTCGTCGCTGATGCAGAAGCCCACCATGTTC
>CAMWXO010000061.1 GCA_947178245.1 uncultured Porphyromonadaceae bacterium | reverse complement strand
CTTTCAGTAATTGTGCGATAGCTCCTGAATATAGATGCCCAGGTTAGTGTCATGCAGATCGATCCCGGCTCTCCGAGCCGCCGCCCTCAAAGCAATTCATAATGCATAATTAGGTGCTATCGCAAGTCTACATTCTAAATTCCAAATTCTAAATTAAACTTGCTCCCCGGAGCATCCGCCCCTCGCGGCCAGCGGCTGCATCAGGATGCAGCCCTACATCCCATCAAGCCGGAGGGTCGTATGCAGCGCGGAGCGCTGATGTTCGTGAAATAACCACGGGCTTCAGCCCGTGGACAACGCGCCCTATGACATTAGCCTCGGAGAGGCGCATTTTTCCTAAAACCTGACATCCTGCCTTTACGCCTCTGCGGGGCAGCAACATCAAGGTCAACATAGTCGAAGCCCCTCCGGGGCTTTTATGCTTACTGCACATTTAGCCTGTGGTTATGCTTCGGGATAATAAAAAAGGCCGCTTTCTGAAAAAGCAGCCTTTGCGGTGAGGACGAGATTCGAACTCGTGGTAGGATTGCTCCTACGTCAGTTTAGCAAACTGGTGGTTTCAGCCACTCACCCACCTCACCTTTGGAGGTTTCCCTCAATTGCGGTGCAAAGTTAATAACTTTTTTCCGATTATCCAAATTAATCGTCAATATTTTTCTCGTGGCGATATATTTTTTAATTTTTTTAAGCTATCCCGCACTCTTTCCGTGCTAGAAAACGTTAATAACGTAGACACTCCGGAAGAAATACCATCCACATTTACCTACATCGCCATGAAAAAAACGATAATCACGAGAATCAGCGATTTTTTTGTCAATTACTTTTCCCTTTCCGGTCAACTGGTGAGTCAGGAGCAGGCTGAGGAAAATATACGGGAGGGCGTGTCGTTTCGGGGCACGAGTATCCTGATCCTGATAATGGCCATACTGATAGCCTCGCTCGGCCTGAATACCAATTCCACGGCTGTCATTATCGGCGCGATGCTTATTTCGCCGCTGATGGGCCCCATCATCGGTATAGGTCTCGGAATCGGCATACACGATTACGACCTTATCAAGCGCTGTATGCGCAACCTTGTTATGGCAGCCGGCTTTTCGGTGCTCGCTTCCACCCTCTACTTTCTGATATCTCCCGTCAATGAGCAGCATAGTGAATTGCTCGCCCGCACTTCGCCCACCATATATGATGTGCTTATCGGTTTTGTGGGCGGAGGGGCCGGCATCATTGCGCTCGGAAGCACCAACAAGGGTAACGTGATTCCGGGTGTGGCTATCGCCACAGCCCTCATGCCGCCGCTCTGCACGGCCGGCTACGGGCTTGCCACATGGCAGCTAAACTATTTCTTCGGAGCGTTTTATCTATTCATCATCAATTCCATATATATTGCTTTCGCCACTTATATCGGGGTCAAGCTGATGAAGTATAAGAGTGTGGCCACTGCCGACCCGGCACGCTCGAAGAGGGTGATGAGGGTGGTTTACGCTCTTGCCATACTGACGATGGTGCCCAGTATCTATCTCACATACAACATGCTGCGCGACAATCGCTTCACTATGGACGCCGACCGCTTCATAGCCGATGAGTGCGATTTCCCCGACACTCAGGTGCTGGCGAGGAAAGCCTACTTCAAGGATGGAGGGAAGTATCTTTCCATCACCCTTATCGGGCGCCCCCTTCCGATCGACTCTCTCGAGAATGCCCTCACGCCGCGCCTCAGATACTATGGGCTTGGCGGCACGTCGCTGTCGTTCATTCAGGGCGGAGTATATGAGCGCAGCGCCTCATCGGAGTCTATCAACGATGTCAAGACGCAGGAACTGTATCGAGTGGCTCAGGCCACTATCTCGCGTCAGCAGAGCGCTATCGACTCGCTGCAGGGCGAGCTTGCCATGACGCGGTTCTCGTCTGATGCGGCTGAGCAGGTGTCTCCCGAAGTTCACGCTCTCTTTCCTCAGGTGAAGCGAATCGGAATTTCTTCGGCCGTGGTGTCGGATCCGGCCACTCAGAAACTCGACACTGCCACGGTGGCACTGATAAGCCTCGACGCGCGTCTGACGCTTGCGGAGCGCCGGCATCTGCTCGACTATCTGCGTGTCAGGCTCGGACGCCCTGACCTGAAACTTCAGGAGATGTCCGAATTATGATATGAGATAAGGTCTTTAAAGACTCTGCAGACTTTAAAGACCTTACTCTAAGTTTAATTGTATTTACTTTCCGGCCTGCTCAGAGAAGAAATCCACCATAGACTTGAAGGTGGTTGCGTTGAAAGTGACAGGGCCGTGCTCTCCGCCTTCTACTTGAATAAGCCTATCAAGTTTTCCTGCTTTAGCAAGTTCGTCAGAGAAATTATCACTCTGGCAGAAGGGAACCACACTGTCGGAAGTGCCATGTATCACGAGAGTGGGAGCCGTTGTCTCCGACACGTAAGTGATCGGGCTGATGAGGGCTATCATTTCCATATTGTCGGCCGGGGCGCCTCCTATCAGGGCAGCCTCGGGGGAGTCAGCTCCTTTCACGGTCTCGCAATTTTCCATCCGCGCCATATCCACCGGTCCGAACCAATCCACCACGGCATCGACGCTGCTGCTCTGATCGGTGTTGCCTCCGACATTGCCCTCGATATCGATGGTTGTAGTGCCTACGGTACGCTCCTTCATGCCGTTGGTGACGCCCGCCATTGCAGACAGATGGCCGCCTGACGAGAACCCGGTGATGCCTACAAATGAAGTGTCAAGTCCGAATTTGTCGGCATTGGCACGCAGATATCGTATCGCGCCTTTCACGTCGTTGATCTGCGCGGGATACTTGGCGTCGCCGCTTGAGCGGTGGTTGATGGTGGCCACCGCGAAGCCGGCATCGTTGAGGGGCTTGCCAAGCGACATGTAGGCGGCGTTCTTGAAGTTGTTGCTAAACCATGCGCTGCCGTAGATCACCACTATGAGTTTATGCTTGTCTTTGCCGTCTTTCGGCAGATATATGTCGAGTTTATGCCCTTCGAGATCGTCTCCGGCATAGTTGAGGTCGGCGAAATCGGGTTGTGGCATTTCAGGCATCTTGAAGCCGGGTGGCTGTGCGAACGCCAGTGCTGATATCATCACAGAGATGATTGATAAGATTGTCTTTTTCATTGAGAATTATATTATTATTGGTTTGAAAAAATCAGCGCATTATCTGTAGTGTGACCGGGCCGATAAGTCCGGAGGGGAGTAGAGGGGAATCTGCCGTGAAGAATTTGAAGCATCCCACAGTCTTGCGCCCTTTCGACGGCCGTTCAGTGCCATTGCGCAACCAGTCGGGGTTGGATGTCAGATAGCAGCCGGCCCGCGGTTTCCCGGGAGCATAGTCGTATATGAGCGGTTCACTCCATTCCAGATCGTCAGGTTCGAGTTCATCGCCTATCATCCGATTTGGCCATAGATTGGTGACGTCCACCTCAAGTAGATTTTCGCCGGGTCTCACAGCGTCTGTTATGTCACACTCAAACGGAGCTTTCCACATAAGAGGCATCTCGATTCCGTTTACCCTCACAGCCGCCATATCCTTCACTTCTCCGAGTGAGAGTATGAGCCGGCTGTCGGCATCCATCATGTCTGCAGCCGGTGTGAAAGGCACTGAATAGGTGGCTGTACCCGAGAAATATCTGATGTCGTGAATGTCGCAATCGGGCCATGAGAACAAAGTGTCGGTGTCAAGCGATCCGGCTTCAGGAAAAGAAATGCTCCAGCGGCCTTCCAAGGGCTGCGTAGCTATGGTGCTTCGTCTTATTCGCTGTGGAAGGGTTGCGCCGTCTGGACTTATTATCAAGAAGCGCGAGCCGAAAGGTTCTATCTCCACCTCTATTCCTATCTGAGATGTGGCGTCCGGTGCGAACCGTTCCCCGGAATATGGATCGATAACTTCCACGCTCCGCATGCCTGGGTCAAAAGGAATGATGGCGGCAGCCACCGAGTCCGCTTGATTGCTGATAAAGATTATGTCTGTGTTTCCCTCTGTTCGCCTGTAGGTCAGAAACGGCTCCGTGCGCGGAAGCTGCTCCGGGGTGGGTATGCCCCTCTGCAGCAGGGACTGGCAGCGTGTCATATATTCAAACAGCGCTTTGGCTCCTCCGGCTTTCCACCAGGTCTGGCCCGGGACGAACTGAGTGCCCCATATCCCGAACGACATCCCCGGCTCTGCATTGGGCCAGGGATTGGCTGCTCCGGCATGGAGCATCATGCGGTTTACGCCCGAGCAGAAAGCCTTGTCACACACTCGCTTGATGTCGGCTGGGCTGTCGCTCCATGCTCTGAGTGGCCAGCATGTGAAGGCTTCGGCAATAAGCAGTGGTTTGCCAAGTTTGCGCATGATCTTCTCATGTCCTACTATATCCTTCCATCCCCATCTTGGGGGATCCTGCCAAAATTCGGTTGCGATATCCGCTTCAGGGCATGCGAGCGCGATTTTTTCAAAATCAATGATTCTGAACGGTTTCTGTCCACCCGTACCGTAAGGCTCGATCATCATGCGCAGCCCTGCCTCTGCGGCCAGGCGCGTCATATAGCCGTAGTAGTTTTCAGACACGCAGTCAGTCACAACGTTCTCCCAGTCCTTTCGGAATTTTGCGGTTACCTCCGGACTCTCTATTTCCTTGAGCCTTCCCGCCATAAGCGGAAGATAGGGTGTGAGGTCATATCCCTTGCGTCTCATGAATTCTTCCGGGAGCGCGCGGCTCCATGTCTGTCCGCCGGCTTCATAACTGTCTATCTCGATGTGCGTGAAAGTCTTGCCGATATGTCGCCCGGCAGTCTCTATCAGCATGGCGGGATAGCCGTCCCAGAAATGCTTCACGGCCTCCTTGCTTATCTTGTCGCATTCCAGCCCCCGGCCTGACTCGGGCGCCTGCGCCTCATTGGTCTTGCCGTTGGAGGTCTGCCCTATGCGCAGGATGCGGTATCCGTCAGGCAGCCGTGTCTTTTTCGGCAGCCGTACTTCTCCTGAAATGGAGTTGAAGCTGTCTGTCAGGTCTATTATTTCAGAGTAAGAGGCTGTTGAATCTGCAGGAATAGCTATGACCGCCACGTCTTCATAATAGTTGTTCAGCGGTTCCGCTGCCGGGCGGCGAAGGGATATGGTGCGTGATCCGGTAATGTAAGGCGTTTCGGTATAGACAAGTTTCTGCATCGAGTATTCCGGGCTTACGGTGGGATAAGCGCTCGACGACCATCCGGGGCAGTTATGTGTGCCGAAAGTCAGACCGAGCCTTTCACACTCGTCAAGGGTCCAGCGCAGCAGCTCCTTCCAGTTCTCGCTGCCTATCGCATTGTCAGGATTGCCGATACGCATCTGTTCGGGGCCTCCGATCTGGAAATTATGTACGCCCGCGAGACCGGCATCCCTGAACGCTTCGAGGTCTCGGGTGATTCCTTCCTTCGTGACAAGACCGTCCATCCATTGCCATATTATCAATGGTCTGGCCTGTTGCTCCGCCTTCATGTCAGCGGTGTCGGAAGCGGGGCGCGCGGAAGCGTATGTCGCTGCGCATATAAGTATGAATGCGATATTTAGGCGGATGCTGAGTCTCATTCTATCTGTTTTTAGTAACATTCTATCTGTTTTTGGTAATCGGTGTGATGGTCAATTCTTGTTGTATTCGCTCGCCCAGGGAGCCCATTTTATCCAGTCTACCTGCTCAAACATCGAAGCCCGCGTCACGTTAGTGTCTATGGAGTTGTCATCGAGCAGGAACCTGCGTATGAAAGCCGTCACCTCCGGATATTGGCTGAGCGGCAGCTGGCAATGCGGGTGTCCGCCCTCGATTGAGTAGCCCATGCGGTCGGCTATCCCGAATTGCCTCCACACCTCACGTGCCGCGCGCGAGGAGACATAGCCCGATTCATCGGCCAGCCATTCATAGTCGGTGTTGCCGAGTATGAGCAGCGCGCGTGGCGCCACCAACGCTGCAAGTTGATGGTGGTCGATAGGCAGGCGTGAGACATTGCTGTCTGAAAACCGGCGCATGCTCTCGAGAAACCATGCGTAGTTGGTGTTGCCTACTCTTTCCACATTGCCGAGCGTCTCCGACACTCGCCAGGCATTAATGCCTCCTCCTCCGGGTTCCTGAGCTATCGTAAGGGTGATTCGTTCATCCATTGCGCCTGCATAGAGCGCCATCTTGCCTGCGAAGGAGCATCCTGTCACCGCGATGCGTTCAAGGTTAAGCCGCGTTTTTTCTTCTCCCAGCTTGAAAAGTCCATCGATAAGGCGGCTGATGCCCCACGGCCATGCCGAATACGCTCCCATCTCGATGTTGTCGGGATAGAGTGCGTTGATCGGTTCCTCGCCGCGTTTCTGGGTGTGCGACATCACTTTCACGAAGTCAAACGGCATCGCGGCCACCCCGATGTCAAGAAATAGCTCTTTTGGGAGAGAACCTGTCGGGAAACCTACACCTATCACTACCGGGAAGGGCCCGTCGCCTTCAGGATAAATGATATGAGACTGCAGCGTGAGCGAGTGGCCTGCCTCATGTATGGTCACCGTCAGAGTGTCGCCGGCAAGCGAGGCGTCTATGCTGTCGGGATTCACCCGGGGCTTCTCTCCCAATTCATAATGCCACAACTGTTGAAGTATCTCCGAGCGATGGCGTTCCCAATCCGGATAGTCGGTTGATTTTGTTCCGTCTGTAAACACGAACGGGTCGGGAAGATACGGAATCTCCGGGAGTTGCCCGAAGTCGCTGAATGTAATGGCCGGGTATGTCTCCGCTGTGTTTTCCCGGTCGAATGCTGTCGGGAGGCCGGCTATGGCCCGGAAACTGATGGCAAGCCATGCAAGTGCGGATAGGGTTCTTGTTTTCATGGTTTGAGGTCGGTTGTGTCTCGGTCAATTTGTTTTCGTGAAGCCGAAAGTGACGGTGACAGATATTAATATCTACATCATCTTTCGGGTCGCTGTCATAAGCGTTATGATTTCAATTGCTAAATTAATAAAAAAAACTCGGCGATGCAAATATTATAGTGAGTGGTGAGAAACTATTTCTTCGCTTATGGTGTTTCCCTATAAATCCATTATAAAATAAAAGAAAGAATTGATGAAGTTTAAAAGTTTCAAGCCTGCTGCATGGGTATTGCCGCAGCCTGTATTGATAATCGGCACGTATGATGCCGACGGCACTCCAAACGCCATGAACGCCGCATGGGGCGGCCAGTGGGATGCCCGGGAAGTGATGATCTGCATGGGGTCGCATGCCACGACCGACAATCTAAACCGCAACGGCGAGTTCACCCTCTCGTTCGCCACTGTCGAGACCATGAGGGAAGCCGACTATGTAGGCGTGGAGAGCGGCCGCAAGGTGCACGATAAAATAGCGCGCACCGGATGGGAGTCTACCAAGGCGGAAACGGTGAATGCCCCGGTTTTCCACAATTTTCCTCTCACCCTGGAATGCTGTATCAAGGAAAAACTCTTTGAGGATAACGGCGGCTATCAGCTCGTGGCCGAAATCCTCAACATAGTGTGCGACGAGAATTATCTTGCCGACGACGGACGTCCGGACATGGAGAAGATGCACCTCATCACGTTTGATCCTATCCATAATGGCTACAACAGGATAGGCGAGCGTGTGGGGAACGCTTTCCGCGACGGCCTGGCGCTGAAAGACAAATGATGGCGGAAGGCTGCTATCGCTATATATAAAAAATTGACAAGGCCGCGGATTTGCGGCCTTGTCTGTTATCTCTATCTGAATTGTTATGATGTTTTCAGCGGAGTTTCGCAATGATGGCGAGGGCTTCGCGGCACTTGTCGGTGATATATTGCCAGTCGCCGGCAGCCACCTTGTCTTTGGGAAACAGTTTGGAGCCCATGCCTACGCAATAGACACCGGCAGCAAACCATCCCTTGAGATTTTCCTCGGTGGGCTCCACGCCTCCCGTCACCATGATCTTTGACCAGGGCATCGGAGCGAGAAGGCCTTTCACGAATTTCGGGCCGAGCACGTCGCCGGGGAAGACCTTGCAGAGGTCGCTGCCCAGTTCCTGAGCGAAGCCGATTTCGGAGACTGTGCCGCAACCGGGAGTGTAAGGCAC
>CAMWXO010000060.1 GCA_947178245.1 uncultured Porphyromonadaceae bacterium | reverse complement strand
GCTGTGCCTCCCCGTTTTCCCGATTGCGGATGCAAAATTACAACATTTTTCAGCCCCCCGCAAGACCCGACAGCTTTTTTACTCACTTTTTCTCCCGATATGGTGCTTAACAATCTTTATATCAAAGAAATTAATAAATGTTAAAATTTCTTTCGCAGTGTTAATGCAAATTTATTATTCTCAGATAAGATGCAGCCGAGGCTTAAATATAGGACGATTCAGAGTCTGTAGCGACAAGAACACGGTCTTCTCCCCTGCCATACGGAACGTCGGGAACAAACATGGTTTTCGCGTTGTCGAACTCACCGATGAACATATATTCTCCATTCTGCGGATTAAACCACCAGGCTTTCTTCTTCTTGCCGGTGATTTTGGTAAGATCTATCTCCATAGGTCTTCCTGTATGATTATAGACCAACAGATAATCCTTACCGCGCGTGGCAACAGCATAGTCATATCTCTCTCCGTTATCACCTGCGATGACGCTCTGATCAGGGACACGCTCGAAGTATGGAAATTTCATGATGAGAGCCTTGAGATGCTTCATCTGGTTGAATCCGGGATTATCGAGAGCTTCCCACCATGGCTGTGAGGCCCCGTAGGCAGGATTGATGCCGGGACGATAAAACTGCATTATGCTATTGTTGCCGTAAGTATGCCCACATGCGCCGGCAAATACCGACCAGTAAGCATACCGGCGAACATCGGCAGCTGTCCATCGCGCTTCATCCGGGTCATGCAAGCCCTGAGGAATACCTTCATATACCGGCTCCGCATCAATCACGGGCTTCAACGGAGTCATCTGCCGGCAATATTCCACATATCGCCAATTGTCTTCCTCATTATGGCGCGGAAGAGTGAAGTCGCCATCACCTTTCTGCTGACCATAACGACGATGACCGCTCTGGAACATATTGAAATCAAGCCAATCAGCATCGTTAAACCACCTGGCGGAGGTAGTGCGCCCGAAAGGATGGAACGTCATGAGATGATCAGGGTCTTCCTCTCGTATGGCCGTTGCCAGACTTTCCCAGACCTCGCGCTTCACATCGCCCCTGATGTCGCCACCCATAATCCACACTATGTTAGGAGCATCCTTGTATCTTCTCGCAAGAAACCGGCCATAGTCAGCGGCCTGCTCCTCATTCATCTTACCCGATTTCACCAATCCGCCCCATATACATACCATGCCAATATATATACCGTGGTTCTCGGCCGTCTTGATGATATGATCGAGATGATCCCAATAACCGTAGACTCCGGGCTTATCTATATCGGAGAAATCAAATCCATCGGTCATGGAATATTGTCCGTATGTGTTGATTGAGGGAACGGCGTTCAATGTCTGAATCTGAATAACGTTGAAACCGGCCTCTCCGCAGCGTGATATGTAGAACTCAACCTCGTCGCGGTCAAGGCGCTGCGGCATGAGCCATCCGGTGTCGCCAAGCCAGAAGAAAGGCGTTCCGTTTTCATGCATCAGATACCTCCCTTCGGGCGAGACTGTGAGTCGGCCGTTTTTCCACGGATGATCGTCGCTCTGCTTCGCATAAAGCGATATCGACATCTGTGAGATGATCAGAAGAATCGCTACCGCTACCCTATTTATTATTCTAAACCGCATCAGATCCTAAACCAGTATTATTGTAACGCCACAAAAGGACTGGGCTCCATAGACGAGCGCCTGCTCGATATCGGCCGTCTTGGACGGGCCTGAGATAAAGGTTCCGAATCCCATTTCAGGCATCTCGATGCGCATGTATGCCTCGTGCATATTGCTCACGATGTCTTTACGATGCAGGATAATCACCAGATACTCACAGATAAAGCATACGGCCCTCTGCCTCATGGTCTGCGGAATCCAGACACATGCATTCTCGGCACACCCCACGGTGCCGGCAACGACACTCACATCAGTGCCGTCCAGTTCCTGAGGCGAGCTGACCTCGTCAGGATTCCTGTCGGCTTTCACACCGGGAAGATTACTCGCAATTATCTTGGCCTCAGGATATGCCTTTCGGATCAATTCATTGATATCATCTCCCTCCCGGGCCTCTATGACGGATGCTCCCGCCACTGTGGATGCAGCCGTAATGAACGCCCCGACCGGATCAGGATATTGAAGTTTTCCGAACGAAAGCGTCGGCATATCGTATGTCTCCCGCACATTTCCGCGGAGGTTACTCAATATTATTTCTTCAGTCGTCATACAATCGTTATTTTTGAGAATCCTCCTTCAAGCCGTTTTTCCAAAGCTGATGGAATGACTTCTTAGCAAACACCGGCATATCATGCCCCTCACACCAAGGCTTCATTGCAAGGCCTGCGAGCCATGACGGAACAACGTTGGCTACAGGTGCCATCCGTAATGCCGAAGTATATAGACCCGGATGATCAAACAACACTTTCATTCCTTCAGAGATAGTCTTCTTCATC
Organism: uncultured Porphyromonadaceae bacterium; assembly: GCA_947178245.1. Classification (GTDB taxonomy): domain Bacteria; phylum Bacteroidota; class Bacteroidia; order Bacteroidales; family Muribaculaceae; genus Lepagella. Next base: position 5,865 of record CAMWXO010000060.1, on the reverse strand, counting down.
GGATCGGCATGATGCATGCTGTCGAGCTGCTGCCGCCATTTATAGATCTGAGTGGAGAGATCCACCTTGACCGGACACACATTATCGCATGAGCAGCAAAGGGAGCATGCCGAGCAATTACCATAATGGCTATCGCTGTCGCGCAGCATTCCGAGGTTGATTCCAATGGGGCCCGGGATGAAATAGGAATAAGAGTATCCTCCCGAACGGCGATAGACAGGACACGTGTTCATGCACGCACCACAACGCATGCACTTGAGGGTCTGCCAATGGTCGGCATTTCCGAGTATATCACTGCGGCCGTTATCAACGAGAATTATGTGCATCTCCGTTCCGGGCCGGGGTTTGCGGAAATGAGAAGTGTAGACAGTAGTCGGCTGCCCCGTGCCATTACGTGCGAGCAGACGCTGGAACACCGCCATCGACTTGTAATCCGGAATGAGTTTTTCAATACCCATCGACACAACGTGCAGCGGAGGAATAGAAGTGCTCATGTCGGCGTTTCCCTCGTTGGTGCAGACCACAACTTCTCCCGTGTCGGCGATACCGAAATTAGCACCTGTCATACCGCAGTCGGCAGTCATGAAGTTGTCCCGCAAATGATAACGCGCGCATCGCGTGAGGAACGTGGGGTCAGCCTCGGCCTCGAGGGTCTTGAGATCGCCTCCCATACTGTCGGCGGCCTGCCGGCCGTTTTTTTCGATAATGCCATGTCCTCTGAAACACTCGAGCACCTGCTCGCGCGTGATATGAATGGCCGGCATCACGATATGACTCGGGGGCACTCCGAGCAACTGCAGGATTCTCTCGCCAAGATCGGTCTCCACCACATCTATGCCATTGGCCATGAGGCTATCGTTGAGCCCGCATTCCTCGGTGAGCATCGACTTGCTCTTCACAACCTTCTTCACATCATGCTTCCTGAGAATGTCGAGCACGATGGCATTGTATTCCGCAGCATCCTTCGCCCAGTGCACCTGCACTCCATTGCGCCGGGCGTTTTCAGCAAACCGGCCGAGATAATCGGCAAGATGAGTCACGGTGTGCTTCTTTATCATATCGGCGGCGGCACGCAGGTCTTCCCATTCGGGCACTTCGTGAGCCATCCTGTCTCTCTTCGAGCGGACGGCCCAGAATGTGGCGTCGTGCCGATCGACAACGTCCGTCAGTTTCACGAATTCATTCGCTTTCTTAGCGTGTTGAGTACTCATAAGCCAGACGATAATATTTGTGCTACATGAATGAATTTGACAGGCAGCTGCTGTTTGGCGGCAATACCTTGCATGTGCATCAGACATGACGAATCAGGGCCTGTGACATACTCCGCTCCGGTGGCAATATGGCGTTTCAGCTTGTCGAGTCCCATCTTGGCCGACACGCCGGTTTCCTCCACAGAGAACATTCCGCCGAAGCCGCAGCATTCATCGGGGCGCTCCGGTTCCACTACAGTGATACCTTCCACGAGCTTCAGAAGATCCTTGATCTTGTTGAAGGCGGGGATATTGCGCTCAGTCGGAGAAGAAAGGCCCAGTTCGCGCACGCCGTGACAACTGTTGTGAAGACTCACCTTGTGGGGGAATTTCGCCGGCAGTGACTTAACCTGCACTATATCATGAAGGAACTCAACAAGATCTACCGTCTTCCCGGCGGCCTCACATTCATGGCCGGCAATACGGGGATGGAAAAACCTTACGTAAGCAGTACAGCTCGCTGACGGAGCTACGACATAGTCATATCCGCTGAATAGCTCATCAAAGCTCTTCACGAGATGCTCGGATTTTCCCTGGAAGCCGGCATTACCCATAGGCTGTCCGCAGCATGTCTGCTTTTCCGGATAATCCACCTCAATCCCGAGACTGCGCAGTAATTTATAAGCAGACACCCCGACCTCAGGGTACAGGGCGTCTACATAACAAGGGATAAATAGTCCTACTTTCATTTAAGCATGATGCATAATTCATAATGCATTATAACGTAGATATAAAATGCATCGATGAATCATTCGTTTATTTTTTTGATACAAATCAACGGGTCTGGAGGTAGGTGACATGAGTGCGGAGGTATTCCTCCACTCCATGCTTGCCATCGGCACCTCCGATTCCGCTCTTCTTCACACCGGCGTGGAAGCCCTGGATGGCTTCGAAATGGAAGCGGTTCACGTAGGTCTCGCCAAATTCGAGTTCGCGGATGCAACGTGCGGCGCTGTTGATGTCGTTGGTGAAGATAGAAGAAGCGAGGCCGTATTCGCAATCATTAGCCCATGCTATGACCTGATCCAGATTATCCCAGACCACAATCGGGAGCACCGGGCCGAATGTCTCCTCATGCACTATATCCATATCCTGACGGCAGTCGTCGAGCAAAGTGGCGGCATAGAAATAGCCTTTATCGCCCACGCGATGTCCGCCGCAAAGCACCTTCGCGCCCTGACGCACGGCATTCTCCACCTTGGCTTCTACGCTTTCGAGTGCGCGCTTCTCTACGAGCGGCCCCATGTCGATATCATCTGCAGAGAAAGGATCGCCAACTTTCACGGCGGCGAATTTCTCGACAAGTTTCTTTGTCAGGGCCTCTTTCACATCTTTATGGACATACAGGCGCTCGGCATTGTTGCAGATCTGGCCATTGTTTCCGATACGGCTGTCGAGGATAGCCTGAGCAGCCAGATCAAGGTCGGCATCAGGGAAGACTATAACCGGCGCTTTTCCTCCGAGCTCGAGCGATACTTTGGTGATGTTGCAAGCGGCGTCTTTCATGATGCTTTCGCCGGCTCCCACCGAACCTGTAACGCTTACGATGTCGATCTTGGGGCTTGCTGCGAGTTCATGGCCCACTACACTTCCCTTACCGGTCACCACATTGAAGAGTCCTGCCGGAAGGCCAGTCTTGTCAACTACTTCCGCAAAGGCACAGCAATTTTCAGGCGTCAGCTGCGAAGGCTTCAGCACAATGGAGCATCCGGCGATGAGGGCTGCTCCCGCTTTGCGTGCTATAAGGAAGAAGGGGAAATTCCAGGGGAGGATTCCTGCTACGACTCCGATCGGTTTTTTAGAGAGGAGAATGGTCTCGCCGGGATTGTCGCTCGGGATAATCTCTCCTTCGATATGGCGCGCGAAAGTGGCCATATATTCGAAATAGCTTATGGTAGCGTCCACCTCGATGGTAGCCCAGTTACGGGTCTTTCCCTGCTCGCGCATTATTATTTCGATAAATTCGTCGCGGCGAGCCTTTATGGCTTCCGCCATCTTCAGCAGTTAAGATGCACGCACGATGGCCGGAGTCTTCTCCCATTCCTTCTGCGCTCTGCGGGCTGCATCAAGAGCCTCTTCTACGTCTTCTTTAGTTCCTTCGGGCTGGCGTGCGATCACCTCCTCTGTCGACGGATTCAGCACGTCGATCCATTTGCCCGATTTGCTCTCGACGAATTTACCGTCGATATACATTTTCAAGTCTTTCATGTGTAGGTCTTTAGGTTAATAGATATTAAGTGATAACAAAGATAGTGATTATTTTTCACTTATGCAAAAAATATTGAAAAAAAGATATTACGAAAGGTTTACGATGGTGATTCCGGCGCCCCCGAAGCGCACGTCCTCATCATGATAGGAGGTGACGTTGGGATTGACACGTAGCTGTTCGCGGATGAGGGTCTTCAATATACCATGTCCGGTGCCGTGAAGGATGCGTACCCTCCCGGCCGAGAACTGAACCGCATCATCAAGAAAATAAGTCACAGCCTGAATGGCCTCGTCGGCTCGCATTCCCCTCACGTCGATTTCATTCTTGAAATTCAACTGTCGGCGGCGGCTGTCTTCCGAAGTGGAACCCGACACGGCAAAAGTCTGCGTGGCAGCCGTGGGCTTAGGCGCTTGGGCGGCAGACAGCCTGGATATATTCACTGACGTGCGCAGAGCGCCAAAAGCCACATCCGCCTTCTTGCCGTCAATAGCCATGACCTGTCCCGGAGACCCGGCTCCGTCGAGTTTCACCCAGTCGCCTACGCCAATCGGTTTCGATATTGCCACGTGATCTTTCCGGGCTGCGGTTTTTTCTTTAGATTTCCGCGACTTATGCTTCAACGGACGCAAGGCATCGGGGATATCATTATCTTCGGCAGGCTCATTGATGCTCTCCTTATATTCTTCCAGTTCTCGCCTTATGGCACGGGTGCGCTCTTTCTCTGCCTCGGCATTCCTGATATCCCGGATAGTTTTTTCAATTCGCGCATTAGCGCTTCTTACTATCTCACGTGCTTCTTCACGAGCGTCCTTTATTATTTCAGCGCGTTTCTGCTTGAGATCAGAGGCTGTATCTTCATATTTTTCAAGCAAACGATCGAGATTCTGCTCCTTTTCTTTTATAGACTGCCGTTTATTACTCCAATATTTACGATCGCGCGCGATGTCGAGCAGATATTTGTCTGAATTCACATAGTCCGACCCCACTATCTCCTTAGCCATATCGATGACCTCGGCTGGCAGACCGATATTGCGGGCTATCTCAAGGGCAAAGGAACTTCCGGGATTACCAACCGAGAGCTGGAATGTAGGACGAAGATGCTGGCGGTCGTAAAGCATGGCACCATTCACGAATCCCTCTGTCTCATCTGCGAATGTCTTGAGATTCTGGTAATGGGTGGTTACGACCCCGAAACATCCGGACTCTCCGAGCCTGTTGAGGATTGACTGCGCGAGCGCGCCTCCGATCTGAGGCTCGGTACCGGAACCCATCTCATCGGCGAGCACGAGAGTAGCGGGGCCTGAATGCCTAAGGAAAGCCTTCATGTTGCGCAAATGCGACGAGTAGGTGGAGAGATCGTTTTCCATCGACTGTTCGTCGCCGAGATCCACGAGTATATTCTCGAAAAGACCCATGTGTGAATTATCATAGAGAGTCGGGAGCAGTCCGCACTGCATCAGGTATTGCACGATGCCCACTGTCTTCAGGGCCACTGATTTGCCTCCGGCATTAGGGCCTGATATAATGAGGAAGCGTTTCTTTCTGTCAAGATGGAGCGAGAGGGGCACCACGCTCCTGTTCTGCTGCCTGAGCGTGAGGAAGAGTGCCGGATGGTAGGCATTGAACCAATCTATCTCAGGATGCTTCTCGATGACGGGCATTACACCTCCGACCCTGTCGGCAAACGAAGCCTTCGCCTTTATGAAGTCGAGATATCCGATCGAGAGGCAACCGGCTTCAATTAGGTCGATATCCGGACGTATCATGTCGGCCACAGAGATAAGGATGCGCACCATCTCACGGCGTTCCTGCATCTGAAGCTCGCGGAGCCGGTTTCCGGCTTCCACCACTTCGGCGGGCTCTATGAAGACAGTCTTTCCGGTGGCAGACTCATCGTGGACTATACCATTGACACGCCGCTTCATGGCGGCCGACACGGGAAGCACCATCCTGCCGTCGCGCATGGAGGGGGCGGCGTCCTTCTCCACTATCCCCTCGGCAGCGGCCCTCTCGAGCACCCTGCGCATGGCCCTTGCGATAGAGCCGTTGGCGGCGCTTATGCTACGGCGTATCTCAGCAAGCTCAGGCGAAGCGTTGTCTCTGATTTCTCCGAATTTGTCAACGCAGCGCTCTATCTCGCGCTCTATGGCGGGGAATGATACCAGATCCTCAAATTCCAGTTTCAGTTCCGGATATAGCGGCGCTCCATCATCAGATGAGCGGGAGAAAAATCCTCGTACTTCCGAGATGGATGCAAGCATTTTGCCGAGAGCGAAAAGGCGGTCGGCCGCCATAAACGATCCTGCGGCCTTGATTTCGTTGAGATAAGGAATCACGTCATAGACCGCGGCACCGGGAATATCGGCCGAGGAGCGCATCAGCAAGAGCATCTCGGAAGTCTGGCGC
>CAMWXO010000059.1 GCA_947178245.1 uncultured Porphyromonadaceae bacterium | reverse complement strand
TCACCATCACCACCGGGCACTTCTCGTCGTCGTGCAACATGAAGTTGAGATTGGTGCGGACTACGCGGAACGCCTCGTTCACGACATTTCGGTTGCCCTGCTCCACCACCACCATGTGGTCTTTATCGGAATATTTACGGGCATTGACCTTCGGGATTTCCCCAAGATAGGGGATGGAAAGGCCTTTGATATCATTTTTATCGCGTACCTTAGTGTCTGATACTTCCTTGAAATAGATCCAGCCTACGGGGATGGCGAGTCCGAGGATGAAGGCCACAGCCAGAATCGAGACCGGATTGGGTGAAGTAGGCTCGGTGTCGCCGTTAGGACGCGCTATGATTCTCGTATTATAAGGTGTGAACGCCTGGTTGAGCTGATTTTCCTCTTTCTTCTGGAGCAGATAGAGATAAAGGCTTTCCTTCACTTTCTGCTGCCTTTCCACGCTGAGAAGGAATCTTGCCTGCTCGGGATTGGACGAAAGGTTTTTCTCAAAGTTATTTTTCTCTTTATTGACGTTTCTGATCTCCGCTTCGAGCAAGTGAATCTGATTGGTCACTGAAGAAAGGATCGCCTTACGGGAATCTGCGATCTGCGACTCTACGGTCTTCACAACAGGGCTGTCTTCCGACGAGTTCGACAGCAGGGCGTTGCGATAGAGCACCATACTGTTGTAGTTCGCTATCTGAGCATCAAGAGTCTGATTCTGCACACCTGAATTGACGGGCATCACACGTCCCTGATTTCCCTGATCCTCGATATAATCCTTCAGATATTTCGCCATCTGCAGCTGATTGTTGAGGTCGAGAAGCGTGCGGCGCACATTCTGCTCTTCCTGCAGATTGAGGGTGGCGCTTGCCATAAGGTCGGGAATCTGATTCTCAGATTTGTAATCTGATATGTCTGAATCCACGTCGCTCAGTTCCCTGCTCAGAGAAGCGAGGCGATCATCGATAAAGGCCGAAGAAGCGAGCGCCACCTCATTCTTGCTTTTGATCCAATCTTCGTTGTAGACCTGGATTATGGTGTTGAGCACATCTTCCGCCCTACGGGCGCTTCCGTCACGAATGGTCAGGTCTACCACCGAAGCCTCCTTGCGCAACTCCTCTACCGAGAGCTTTGCCTCCCACGATTTAATCGCGCCTTTCATCGACTGCCGCAATACCTTTATGGTGTAACTCTTATCATCGTCCTCTTCCTTGTCTTTTCCGAAGAAGGGAGTCTTTTCTATCTTGATTTTCCCGAGAGGGGTCATCACTGACTGTCCGAAATGTATGGGAGCGGTCTGCTCGAAGTCAATCTTATCGTTTTTCACCTTGAACTTCGAGAGGGAAATCTCCCCGTTATCGTCAATCTTCATCTTAAACGACCCTCCGATGTTGGCGGGAAGAGTCTCGAATGTCACCGTCACAGGGAGATTTGAGCCGTAGAGGGCTGTGTTGCGGAGTCCTTTCTTCATGGTGTAGGAAGTCTGGAGTCCGAGCCTCTCTATCACCTGCTCCATCAGGTCGGGCGACTCAAAATAGGCCATCTCGTTATAGAGATTGTTGGTGGCCTGACCTATTCCGAGATCTGCAAACATCGCAAGCGCCGCGGAAGATCCTGATTCCGAGTCTTCCTTTATCTCCACCTGAGCCGTGCGTGTGAAAGTCTGCTGCTTCCATGCGAGAAAAAGAGTGGCGAGACCAAGACAGCACACGAGCGAGAGAAGAATCCACTTCCATTGCTTCAGGATGGCGGCAAGAAGTTCTTTTACAGTCAATTTCTGCTCTTTCACTACAGAGTTGTTAGAAGTAGTATCTGAATGAGAGTCCATGAGATGTTAAAAATGATTCAATGTAAGATGGAGAGACACTAACTATAAGATAACGACGCGTCGCGTGATTTATTGTGTAGCGGAGAGATAATCGTTAAGTATTATGGCTGCGGCGATGGTATCGACGAGTTCCTTATCCCTCCTGGCCATCCGGCGAAGGCCCCCGTCGAGCATGGCGCGGTGTGCCAGGGTCGAGGTGAATCGCTCGTCATATCGGTCTATCGGCATCTCCGGCATCTCGCGGCGTAGATGCTTGAGGAATGGCTCTATATATCGGGCGCTTTCTGAATCGGCACCATTGAGCTGTTTTGGAAGACCGACGATGATCTTCTCCACACTCTCACGCGCACAGTAATCTTTAAGAAACTGCATTAGGTCGCAAGTGCGCACCGTGGTCAGGCCGTTGGCACAGATCTTGAGAGGATCAGTGACAGCGATGCCGCAGCGTTTGCGTCCGTAGTCTATGGCAAGGAGACGTGACAAGATATTGATACGTAGTTATTAAGGTTATAAAATAAATAGTCCTCCGGAGACTGAGCCTCCGAAGGACTGATACTTTTATGTGTATTACAACACCATCTGGTCTCTTACTTCTTGTTGCCGAAGAAACGCTGGTAGAGGCCATAGAAGCCCTGACCATGGCGAGCCTCGTCCTTAGCCATCTCATGCACAGTGTCGTGAATAGCGTCGAGGTTCTGAGCTTTCGCATTCTTGGCGATGCGCATCTTGTCTTCGTTTGCGCCTGCCTCAGCGTGCATACGCTTCTCGAGGTTGGTCTTGGTGTCCCATACCATGTCGCCGAGGAGTTCGGCAAACTTGGCAGCGTGTTCCGCCTCTTCCCAAGCGTAGCGCTTGAAAGCATCAGCCACTTCAGGATATCCCTCACGGTCAGCCTGACGTGCCATAGCGAGATACATACCCACTTCAGTGCACTCGCCCACGAAGTGATTGTTGAGGTCTTTCTTCATCTCCTCGTCGGTGTCCTTAGCCACACCGACAACGTGCTCGGTGACGAACTTCAGAAGTTCGGACTTGTCGAGTTCTTTGAATTTAGACTGGGGAGCGCCACACTGGGGGCACTTCTCAGGAGCATTCTCACCTTCTGCCACATATCCGCAGATAGTGCATATCCATTCTTTAGCCATTTTCTATAATTGATTTAAAGGGTTATACATATAAGCCTGCTTATCCATCGCAGACCTGACGATATCCGTCAGCAAAGATTTAACAACCGATCGGGATAAATGGTTTATAAAAAAACGATTTTTATTGATAGAAGCGTAATCGATCAAGCCGGGTATACGGGTCAGTTCGCAAGGGCGAAGAAAGCCACTGCAGAGGCGGCAGCCACGTTGAGCGAGTCCACGTCATGATGCATCGGAATCTTGATTACGTAGTCGGCGCTCAGAATCGTGGATTCGGGAAGGCCCTCCCCTTCCGTGCCGAGAATTAGGGCAAGTTTGGGAATGCTCTTCAGAACCGGATCGGTGATGGAAACCGAATCGTGCCTGAGAGCCATCGCCGCAGTCTTGAATCCGAGTTGCCTCAGCCTGCCGAGGCCCCCGTCGAGCCGCGTCCAGGGAATCAGAAACACCGAACCCATCGAGACCCTGACAGCTCTCCTGTTGAGCGGATCGCAAGCAGTCGGCGTGAGAAGCACGGCATCCATGCCGAGGGCAGCGGCAGACCTGAATATCGCTCCGATATTGGTAGTGTCTGACACGTCGTCGATGACAGCGATGCGTCGGGCGGAGGCGCACACATCCTCAAGAGAGGGAAGCGGCGGACGACGCATGGCGCAGAGCACTCCGCGCGTCAGCTTATACCCGGTGATTTCTGAAAGCACTTCCCTTTCGCCGGTATAGACAGGCACTCCCGGCATTCTTGATATGCACCCGGCGGCATCCCCGCTTATATGCCTGCGTTCACACAGAAGCGCCAGCGGCTCCATGCCGGCATCGAGCGCAACCTTTATGACTTTCGGACTTTCTGCGATGAAAACGGCCTCTTCGGGATGAAGCGAATTGCGGAGCTGCGCCTCCGTGAGCCCCGCAAACATACGGATACGGGGATCGGAAGCGCAGCTTATCTCGATAGGATCACACTGCATCACATCAGTTTTTTATAGCGGATGCGGTGAGGGGTCTCCGCCTCCACGCCGTCGCGCTTCTTGCGGAACTCCTCATAGTCGGAGTATGAGCCTTCATAGAATGTAATCTTCGAGTCGCCCTCGAAGGCAAGTATATGCGTGGCGATGCGGTCGAGAAACCATCGGTCGTGGCTGATGACCACGGCACAGCCGGCAAAATTCTCCAGGCCCTCTTCAAGAGCGCGCAGGGTGTTCACGTCGATGTCGTTGGTAGGCTCGTCGAGCAGAAGCACGTTGCCCTCCTCCTTCAGCGCCATGGCAAGATGCAGGCGGTTGCGCTCGCCACCGGAAAGGACGCCGATTTTCTTCTCCTGATCAGCTCCCGTGAAATTGAACTTGGAGAGGTAGGCACGGGCATTCATGTCTCGACCGCCCATCCTGAACGACTCCACTCCCTGAGAGATCACCTCATAGACCGTCTTTTCGGGAGAAAGATCCTTGTGGGTCTGATCCACGTATGCGATCTTTACGGTCTCGCCCACTTCAAAGTCGCCCTTATCCTGCTTCTCCAGCCCCATGATAAGGCGGAACAGCGTGGTTTTACCCGCACCGTTGGGGCCGATCACGCCTACTATACCATTGGGCGGGAGCATGAAGTTGAGATCGTCGAAGAGGGTCTTCTCCCCGAATGACTTCGCAAGGTGATTGGCAAGAATCACCTTGTTGCCGAGTCTCGGGCCGTTAGGTATGAAGATTTCCAGTTTCTCCTCGCGCTGCTTCTGGTCTTCGTTAAGGAGCCTGTCGTAGCTGGCGAGTCGCGCCTTTCCTTTTGCCTGACGCGCTTTCGGGGCCATTCTCACCCATTCGAGCTCACGCTCGAGAGTCTTGCGGCGTTTTGAAGCCTGCTTCTCTTCCTGGGCCATGCGCTTGGTCTTCTGGTCGAGCCATGAGGAATAGTTTCCTTTCCAGGGAATACCTTCGCCGCGGTCAAGCTCGAGAATCCAGCCTGCGACATGATCGAGGAAATATCTGTCGTGCGTCACGGCGATGACGGTGCCCGGATATTGCTGCAGATGCTGCTCGAGCCAGTCGATCGATTCGGCGTCAAGGTGGTTGGTGGGCTCGTCGAGCAGGAGCACGTCGGGCTGCTGAAGCAGAAGGCGGCATAACGCCACGCGGCGGCGCTCGCCACCTGACAACTGCGACACAGGCTGGTCGTCGGGCGGACATCGCAGCGCATCCATGGCGCGTTCAAGCTTATTGTCAATGTTCCAGGCATCAGTAGCGTCGAGTTTGTCCTGAAGTTCTGCCTGACGCTGCATCAGTTTATCCATCTTGTCGGGGTCTTCAAGCACCTCGGGGTCGCAGAAAGCGTTGTTCACCTCCTCGTATTCCGCGAGGAGATCCATGATGGGCTTCACGCCTTCCTCCACCACCTGACGCACGGTCTTGTCAGGGTCGAGTTTGGGATCCTGCTCGAGATATCCCACCGAATATCCCGGCGAGAACACCACCTCACCCTGATAATTCTTATCGATACCCGCGATAATCTTCATGAGAGTGGACTTACCAGAGCCGTTGAGACCAATGATGCCGATTTTGGCACCGTAGAAGAACGACAGATATATGTTCTTCAGAATCTGACGTTGCGGAGGGATGACTTTAGAGACTCCCACCATCGAGAATATGATTTTTTTATCGTCGGCCATGTCAATAATATTGAATTGAGAATTTAGAATTTAGAATTGGGAATTTCCTTACTGGGGATTACTATTTGGAGGGAGCTTTCGTGCGATAGTCGCAGCGCACCTTACCCTTCGAGATATTGTTTAGTTTCGACCGGATGAGTTGCTTGCGGATGGGCGAGATATGATCGGTGTAGACGGTCTGCTCCAGATGGTCGCATTCATGCTGGATGATGCGTGCGAGGAAGCCGAAGAAATCTTTCTCGTGCTCTACGAAATTCTCATCGAGCCAGTTCAGACGCACGTGTTCCACCCGCTTCACGTTTTCCGACACTCCGGGTATGGAGAGGCACCCTTCTGCCCGCGATACGGGCTCCATGTCTTCGATAACGTCGAGTTCAGGATTGATGAGCACCATCTTGGAATCCTTGCACTCCGGAAATTCATCGGCGAGCACGCTGCCGTCGATGACGATGAGCCGGATCGACTTGCCTATCTGCGGTGCGGCAAGGCCCACGCCTTCTGAATTATACATAGTCTCCCACATGTCCGCGATCAGTTTCTGAAGGTCGGGATAGTCGGGAGTGATTTCTTCTGTCTCTGCACGGAGCACCGGATGCCCGTATAAATAGATTGGGAGAAGCATATTATGATTGTGAATTTTTAATTAAGTCAGGTGTTGCGGTAGATCTTGGGTGAGATACCTACATTTTTCTTGAAGTATTTCCCGAAGAAAGACTGCGTCGGGAAATTGAGGGAGTCGCTGATCTGCTGCACGGTGAGATTGGTGGACTTCAGCAGGATCTTCGCCTCCAGAATCAGGAACCGCTCTATCCATGAGGCGGCAGTGTAGCCGGTCTGCGACTTCACGGTGCGCGAGAGATGCTTGGGAGTGACGCCGAGCTGCTCGGCATAGAACTCGAGGAATCGCTCCGTCCGGAAACGCTCCTTCACCAGCTTGATGAATCTGTCGCTGAGCCGCGAGGCTGAATCGCCCGGCGCTTCGGCGAGGTCAAACATGCGGTAGGCATATCTGTAATAGAAAGCGATTACGGCATGGCGTAGAGCCTTTATTGCCAGAGGGTTGGCAGTATCTTCCGAGACGTGATGCAGCGACTCATAGAGAGCATCGAATTTAGGCAGGAGATCTTCGGGCACGACGTGAACCGGACGCCGCGTCATAGCCGTGAGATTCTGCATATCGTTGATGTGAAGGAAAATGTCTTCCGCGAAATACTTCGACATCACTATGAATGAAGCCCTAATGTCGGGAGTGCATTCCAGCACCTGCATAGTCTCGCCGTTGCGGATATTGACTATGGCCGGCCCCTCGCAATCGTAGGGAATCAGATTCACCACAACCTTGAACTTGCCCCGCCTCACGAAAATCGAGATGGTGGCGGAAAGTTTCACGGGATCTTTAAACACCGGGAGCATCGCGGCAGTGAAATTGTCGAAAATCCAGAAATCCCTTTTCAGGATCTCGTCCACATTCATCGGCAGTTGCATATACCCGTAGTCGAGTTTGCCGGTAGCTTCCTGATTATCCATAGTGTGATTATTTTTTCGATTTGTCGGCGATGAATAGTCCTCCGAGCACGAGGATACACCCTACGTATCCGAGCGCATATATTGTTTCTCCGAGTATCAGCGCGCCTGCGATCATAGTGATCGGAGCCTGGAAATATATATAGTTGTTGGTGGAAAGCGGCCCGATCAATTTCATCGACCCGTTCCAGAGGAGATATGCCAGCGAAGAGCACATTACCGCGAGGAAGAGGAGATTGAACAAATATGCGGGCTGCTGCATATTGAAGAGAGCGCCCAGGTGAAGGGGCTCATGCTGAATGAACAGAAGCGGCACTGATGAAATCAGACCGTAGAAGAAAAGTTTACGCGTGATGAAGAGAGAACTGTAGATGGGGATAAGACGCTTTATCGCTATTGAATAGATAGCCCACGACAGAGCGCATGATAGAGATAGCAAATCGCCCATAGGATGAATCTCCAGCCCCAGGCCGAGCGCAATAGGCTCGCTGAGAATCACCAGCGCCACACCTGCGAAAGCCACCACCGACCCCCATATCTCGCCGGCCCTCATGCGGGTCTTATACAGGAACGCCAGAAGGATGGCGGTGAATATCGGGGAGATCGAAGAGAGCAGGGAGACATTGCCTGTGGAAGTGTACTTCAGGGCATAGTTTTCCATGAGGAAATAGAGAGTGCCCGAACAGATGCCGCAGAGGGCGAGCTGAATCTCATCCCTTCGGGAGCGCGAGCGAATCTGCTTTGACGTCAGAGCCAGAATGAGCAGATATGCTATGAAGAAACGATAGACGTAAACCTCCACCGGCGTGAGCCCGGCTCCTTCCATCAGGATTTTGGAAGATATGAAACTGCAGCCCCAGCACAACACCGCTATGAAAGCGGCTATATGCCCGGCCACCTTGCTGTCTTGAAGATTATTAAATTTTCCGAGAGTCATAAAACTCAGATTTGTCAGTTCTTTATGCGGCCCCTGCGCATGGGGCTGCCTTTCAAACTACAAATTTAATGAATTTTCAGAAATCTTGAAAATAATTCGCGCGGAAATAAATTGACGCCGGCTTAATATCACTCTGCAAGCGGAATCAGATCTCCATATCCCTCGCGTTCCATTTCTTCTTTCGGGATGAATCTCAACGACGCCGAATTGATGCAGTATCTGAGGCCTCCCTTGTCGGAAGGGCCGTCGGGGAA
>CAMWXO010000058.1 GCA_947178245.1 uncultured Porphyromonadaceae bacterium | reverse complement strand
ATACAGCAGATGCGATGTCGCCTACGGTCTTAAGCATCCTTGTCCTTTTCTTGAAAAAGGGCAGGATGATGAGTGTAAGTCCTATCAGGAGAGATGGAATGGCACACCACACAGGGCGTACGGAAGCATTGTAGAGCCTTTCGGCACTGATCCGGGCGGGAGAGGGGAGTGCTTCCCCTCCATATTTTCTCTGCCCCGCCATGAGTGACTCCACCAGTTCGTTGGCTTTGACGTTTTTCCCCTTCATGAGCAAGCCCTTGATCTCGGGCATCGTGGTCAGCATGAACTTCCATTGCTCGAGTGGCATCCCCGAAGGCTTGCGGGCCGTAAGCGAGAGCCATTCCATGTGTCCGTCTACTGTCTTATAGGGGTATATGCGGAATGCTTCACCGGTCGCCATCCAGTCGATCATGGAGCGCTTTTCCGCATCCTTCCTTGCCTTGCTGTCTGAGCTGAAGATGGAAAGTGATTTGAGTTCGGGATGGGCATGTATGTAGTCACGCTCCCATTGGTCGTAATAGAAGATCCATCCGGAGAGCACCTGCTCGGCGGTGAGCCCCTTGTAGGAGTCTCCGCCGTAAAGAAGTCTTGTCACATCCAGTGCCATTGTCTGGAGCGGACATATACGGTCGTTCCAATAGATTAGGGTTTTCCCGAGGTTTGCGGCCAAAGGACGCTGCATGGCCGGGAGACTCCCCTCTGAGGCGTGGACGGGAACTGCCACGAAGAGCAACACTGACGCGGCCAATCCGTTGCGGTATTTTCGCAGCATCCCTCTCCATCGGGTCTTGCGCTGAAAGAAATACCCGATCATTCCTATCCCCAGGAGGATGTAGCCCGTATAGGTTATGCCTATGCCCCACGGGTCATGACTTACTGAGAGTATCGAGCTCTCGCCGCTCATGCCTGACTGATAGAAACGCCATCCGCGGTATTCGCCCACTTTATTCATCGCCACTTCTATCCGCTTTCCATCTATTATCAGAATGCTCCTGTAGTCCATCGGCGTGGTGGTGGCAGGGTAGTAGTCTATCTCCACATTCTCGAGCTTCACTTTGAAAGGAAGATGCCCTGTGCCGGGGCCTGATTCCTTTTCAAAGAAGTCTATCGGCGGATAGTCTGCATAAAGGGTCAATGAGCCCTGGATTCCGAAGAAATGTGTCACTAAAGCCCCGGCCAATATTATGGCCAGGGCTATATGCAGGATGATGGTGAAGGGTTGATGTCTCATTGTCTTGTTGAGGAATAAGGGGAAGCCGCGGATACGGCCCATCAGATGGCGTCTACGAATTTCACGATGGCGTCCCTGTCGGCTTTCGGAAGCTTTCTGAAAAGCTCAATCGAATATCTGGCGTCGCTCTTCGGGGAGTAGCCGTGCCACATGATGGCCTCCATCGCTGTGCGGGCTCGGCAGTCATGGAGCCGGTCGGCAGTACGGCTGCCGGTCACCTTTTGATGGAGTCCGCGGCCCCAAAGAGGAGTCGTACGGCACCATCCGGCGCGGATATCGTTTACCATGCAGAGTTTATGCTGCACCATGTCGGTATAAGGCCATATCTTTTGATAGGGGAACCGTGGAAGTTCGTTTCCTTTAAAGAACGAAGCAGGATCGACAATATTGTCCGGCCCTGTGGTCCATGATGGCTTATGGCAGTAGTCACAACCGATTTCCGCGAAAAGCTCACGTCCGCGGATCACGTCAGGATCGTCCACATCGCGTACTGCGGGCACTGCCAGTCCGCGGTGCCATACCATAAGGTCGGTGTATTCGTCATCGCTCATCTCCACGTCGAGGTTCTTGTCTGTCAGATAGGCGTAGATGCGCTCCTCCATCGTTCCTTCCCAGTAGGCCGGGTGCTTGTGGTCAGGGTCGATACGCGAGATATATGTCTCGAATCCGGCCTGCACATCGGGATCCTTAGACGAGTATGAGGCGTAGGTGCCCGCGGCGTCGAGGTAATGATAGCGTCGGTCAGATCTTGTCACGTTGGTGATGTTCCAGATGGCGTTGGCGCCGGCGGCATCCTGAAGCGGACCGCGCGACAGTGCGTAAGTGAACCGGCGCACATAGTTTGTGCCGTTGCCCTGAAGGGAATTGGAATACATCGACGTCCAGTTCCCGTTGGCAAAGAAGGCCGGGTTGAGTCCGTTGGGCAGGAATCCGTCGGCTTCCTCCTGCCTGTACTGGGCGAGGATGTCGTCTTCGGTGATAGCGTCGAGAAGTCCGGTTCCGTAGACTCCGATGGTGGATTCAAGCTTCACCGCGTATTCGCCCGGAAGCTGATAGCCCTGGTTTACTACGTATATGGCATCAAGAGGCATCGAGACTTCGGGATACTGCAGTTCGTAGGTCTCTCCGTCGTCGAAACTGTTGTTCCATTCATCGGTCGCGTTTTTCCACCTTACGGTTATCTTTGATTCATCCACCGGAGCCTTGAAGGGAGCCACTGCGTGCCCTTGTGGCATTCCTGCCAGCCACGAAACGTATGCCTCCGTGTTCGGGTCATGCACCACGAGGAGGCATCCGTTGCCTATTTCGTTTGTGTTGAATGTCCCTTCTGGCACCCTTGTGCCGTGGCCATAGTTTGGATGGCAATGGATACACGATGAGCGGACATAGGCAGGGCCGAGTCCGCTTCTCACGCCGGTCTGGTTTGCCATGAAGGGCTTTTCGAAAAGCGCTTCTCCGTTTTTAAACGACTGATACAGTCCCTGGCGGTCGATTGCCGGGGCCGGCTGTTCGAGGGCGTTTGATGTGCTGAGCAGTGTCGTGCCCAGCTCACCGCCGGCATAATACCATTCGGGAAGGGTCTCGTTGTCGGTGATATCGATTATCTTTTCTTCAGAGCATGCTCCCAAAGTCAGGGCGAGTGCGGATAGGCATGCGAAGTTGAGTCTGTCAAGTTTCATAGAGGTATATTTTCGCATCCGCCTATGCGCGGGAGACGCGCCCGGGCGGATGCTTGGGGTATGTTATGTGGTTATGTAAGTTTCGTTATCGTCCGGTGACGGCGGTCATTGCTTTTTCAAGAGCTGAAACAAGTGTGTCGCCGGCCGCTTTCATTGCTGCCTCGCTGAGTGCTCCGGTGGCATTCTTGGCAAAAGGCTCGGGTATTCTTTCGATGGCTGCTATGGCATCGTCGATAGCCACCCTCACAGCCGTGTCTGCATCGGGGCTGACGCTCTTCACATAGTCGCTTACTGATGCGTCACCGCTCTTGCTGCCGAAGTAGGCATTGCGTACGGATCTGATGTTGTCTGCGAAGTCTTCGATCGAGTTGAGCGAATAGGGCGATTCGATATAGTTCTTGTCTTCTGTGGAGGAGCCGGTATGCGGACGTCCGATTTTGGTGTTGCCTACTTCATCGGCGATATCGATGCAGCCCTGTATTATCTCCTCGGCTGCCTCCTGATATGTCTTGAAGCGGGATCCGGGGCTTCCGGCATTCTTCATTTCCCAGCCGTATTCCTCGGCGTAGTCGAGCGCCGCGTCTTCCAGTATCTCCGGCTGCAGTGCTGAGACATTGTCGGTGCCGGCCCAGCAAGCCTCCAGACATACACACTGCTCGCATAGGTCTTCTGCCACTGCTACGAGATATTCGAGTTCTTCGGGAGTATAGCCGGTGGAATGCGTCAGAGAAGTGTTCTCATCCCCGTCAAGCTGAAAAAGCATGTATTCCACAGAGTGGAAGCCGATGAGTCCGTATCCTCCGTTGTTGTCCAGATTCCATTTGTTGCCGTTCCTGATTTGGGTCAGAAGATTGTCCATAGCGGCCTTGTCGAGAGGCCATGAGTCGATGTGCGGGTCGATGT
This sequence comes from uncultured Porphyromonadaceae bacterium, assembly GCA_947178245.1. Lineage (GTDB taxonomy): Bacteria > Bacteroidota > Bacteroidia > Bacteroidales > Muribaculaceae > Lepagella. The sequence continues at coordinate 4,636 of CAMWXO010000058.1, read as the reverse complement.
TGTGGTTTGCGGCAGGCCCGAATAGGAATGCCTCGCTGAGTTCCCAGTTTTTGCGTGCCTGTTTCCATGCTTCACCTGCGGCTTTTATGTCGGCTTCTGTCAGAGTGCCGTTACTGTGCTTCTCCTGCATCGTGCGGCATAGGTCGCGCAGGGCGATGGAGGCGTCGGCCATGGCTGAGTAGGTAGGCAGCACGGTATTATCTACGTATGCCTCGGTGGCAGCCTTAAGCGTCAGTTCCTTTGCGGAGAGCTCGTTCTCTTTGGTGGGCTCGTCAGGAGAATCGCTGCATGCCGATATGAATAGGGCGGCCAGCGGGAGGAATAAAAGTTTTGAATAATTCATAGTCGTTATGTTTTAATTTTTTTTCTAATCATTTGAACCAGCCTACGTAGGCTATTCCTATGTTGATTGATGGTTCGTTGTTGTATTTTTTGTCGAGCAGACGGCAGGAATAGTCGGCCTTGACCACTATCTGCGGAATCGGAAACCAGTTGATGCCGGCTGACACTACCTGGCGTTTGCACCACTGAAGCCGGGCTGAATCGGCGGTCTTGGCCATGGAATCGTAATAGTCATAGCGTCCGAAAACGTAGAATTTCTGTCGGTCGGCGCGCATGCGTGGAATGAGGCCGAAGATGTCATATCCTGCTTCCGCTCCGGCGGCCACAGCGTCGGATGCCACTTCCTGACGCTTCGAGGTGGAGTTTTTCGACATGGATATGTTGAATTTGCTGATGTGGGCGGCATCGGAAAGATGTCCATGGTCGTAGAATCCCCTGATCAGCCAGTTGTATCCCTCATATTTGAAGTCGGCCGAAAGGATAGAAACCGTGCCGCGGACTCCGTCGTTTTTTGTCGATTCGGTAGGATAGAGCGTGTTGCGGAATGAATTGCCGACATATCCGCTCAGGCCTATGCGCAGACCCTTTACGCTGTAGTTGTCTATACGTGCGGCGAATGCATAGTTGTTGGCGATCTTGAACTCGAATGGGGAGGCTGATCCGTCATGGATCCAGCTTTGGTTGCCGAATCTTTCTGAGTCGAGTCCCGGCAGGAACATAGCCATATATCCCCATTTGCCGGCCTTGCCGCTTAATGATACAGATACTTCATGCCATGTGCAGGGCATGATGGTGTTTTCCCCCTCCGGGCGGTAGACTCCGAAGAATTGGTTGGGCTCGTGGTGGGCGTTTGTGGCTCCTACGGGCACCACCTGCATGCCTGCTCGGAGTTTCAGTTGCGGCATGAACTCTTTCTGTATGTAGAATTGCTCGAGAGCCACCTCTCCGCCGCGTTCTACTTCGGTCTCGTATTCTCCGGCCTCTTCAGTCTCGATCTCTATGGCCGATTCCGTGCCGCCGTGTTCGAATTCTATTTCAGAGGAGAACGACCAGCCTTTGCCGAAGTCGTATCCGAGGTAGATCACTACGTGCGGTAGGTCGAATCTGCCGTGGCTGCGGCTGTCCTTGTAGCGTCCCGGTTCGGAATAGCGTAGATAGTTGTCGCTGTAAAAATTACGTGACATGGCTACTTCGCCATATCCTCCTACGTGCAGGCGATCCCATGCGGAGATCTTGCTCCGGATGTCTTCAATCTGGATTTCTTCGGATGCTTCGGATTCTTCGTTAGCCGCGTATGCTCCGGCGGGGATAAGAAGTGTTGCAGATAGCAGAAATAGTGAGAAGGTGTGTAGATTCATTGCTGTCGTTGTTTTCGACTGCAAAATTACTCATTGTCAAATGGCTGTGCAATACTCGGATTTAAGTAAAAAAAAGGTGGCACAGGCCACCTTTCATATCTTGGTTGTATGTGAAATACTCATTATCGAGTATTGGCGAAAAGTTTCTTATAGAGTCAGCGCCTCGTTTTCGCGGGCTATCCGGTCGATATCGGCTGTGCGGTCGCGCTCCACCATTGCGTCGAATTCCGTGGCTCCCCGCTCGATGTCGGCTTGCGCAGGTATGATCCGTAGTGCAGACGGCAGGTTATCGATTAAGTCGCTTCTTCCCGCTGCGCTGTCGAGCATTGCCTCCATTTCGGCAATGCTGTCGGCGTTCAAGACTGCCTTTAACTCTGATTCGGAGATGACTTGCCCTAAGAGGTCGATCCATCTTTCATCGGATTCTTCGGTTGGCATTATTGGTTCTGAGGCCTTTTTCCCCGGCATCGTATGCAGATATTTGCAGATTGCGAGCTCATATTGCCTGATTCCTTTCTCAAGCGAGCTTCGTTTTATCCTGATGCCTTTGTGGATGATGTAGCCGTCTGGGCCGGCAGGGGCGGAATCCAGGCCCTTGAGTGTGGCGATGGCCTTCATGATCAGGTCTGCGCTGTGTGGATTCAGTATGCTGAAGGTAATCCTGTCGTTGAGTTTTAGTCCGTGGCCGAGACGTCGGTCGCGGACGGGCCATTTCTCGGAGTCGCGCTTCAGTCCGAAACTTTTCAGCATCGCTCCCGGCACCACAATCGTATGTCCCGATTCATCGTCAAACAGATATGAAAACGGGAAATCGGAAGTGTCGGGATGGGTCTTGTGCACTCCCATCACCAGAGAGAAAGCGCCTATTCTGGAGCCGTGCATCAGATAAGCGTTCGACGATGTCTTCACGCCACGCTCCAGCACTCCCCAATGAATGGGGCCGTGCTTATACATGTGATTGCTCATGTTTGTGCCGGAGCCGGCGTTCATGAACGATGTCTGCACACCGATCAGCAGCGAACTCTTGTGCATGCTTACGGTGTAGGGCCCAGCGAGCACGGCGCAGGCTTCGCCGTTCTCCATGCTGCAGTTGGCGAAGAAAAGTGAATCGTGCGATGTGAATCCCTTGTCGATCACGCATCCCTGACCTACGTATGTGTTGCGCAGCAGCACGCCGTTGGCAACTGTGGCGTCTTCAATAATGAAGTTTTCGGCGTTCACTCCTGAGCCCACATAAGTCAGGCCGCTCTTTTCCTCGGCATTATTGACGATGCTTCCGTTTTTGAGCCACGCGGCTCCCTCCACCTTCACGCCGGGCCATATACGCACGTCGCGTATGGGCCCGCAGTCGAGTATTTCCGCCCCGTCTCCGATCTCGAAATCATATTGCAGTTCCTTGATGCGGGCATCTATCAGGGGCATGAGATGGCGGCCTGAATAGTCGGGCATCCTGGCTGCGAGCGCCGCTATCTGGGCGGAGATTCCGGGATATATCCTTACGGGGCGTGACCCGGTCTCGTCAAGCACCGCTATGTCGGTACCGATGCCGAAAGTGGCATCGGCGGAATTCTCGATTCTCGCCACATTCTCAATCCTGACGTCACGGCCTATGCGGACGTTGCTGATGCCTCCGGGCACATTGACCACGGTGGAGCCCCGGCCTATGGAGACGGGGCCGCGAAACCATACGTTGCGGATGCCACCGAGGTCTGTGCCTCCGGCTATCTCCACAAGGTTCCAGTCGCTGCAGCGGCAACCCTGTCTCTCAAGCTGCTCGATCTCGCTTTTCTTCATATATCCACGCTGCTCATCCTGATTCACTCCGGAAGACTCTCGTCATATTTCTGAAAGAGGAAATCATTGTAGGGAAATCTCTCCACATGTATTTCCTTAGCCTTCTCATAGAGGAGCTCCTTGAGTCGGTCAATATTTATTCGGTCTTTGGCAGAGATGAAGACGCAGTTGTTGTTCATCTTCGCCATCCATGTCTTCTTGAAATCTTCAAGACTCATGTTCTCCCTTGTGGCCGGAGTCAGGTCGTCCGGATCCTTCGGAGTGTATTTGAAGGCGTCGATCTTGTTGAATACCAGTATTGTCGGTTTCTTCGCGGCGCCGCATACCTCGTTGAGTGTCTTCTCAACCACTTCTATCTGTTCCTCGAAGTTGGGATGGCTCACGTCCACTACGTGCATCAGCAGGTCGGCCTCCCTCACTTCGTCGAGTGTCGATTTGAAGGAATTCACAAGATGGGTGGGAAGTTTGCGTATGAAGCCCACGGTGTCTGAGAGCAGGAAAGGCAGATTGTCGATCGTGACTTTTCTCACGGTCGTGTCCAACGTGGCGAAAAGTTTGTTTTCGGCAAAGACGTCGCTCTTGCTCAGCAGATTCATGATCGTGGACTTCCCGACGTTGGTGTAGCCCACGAGGGCCACACGGGTCATGTTGCCTCGGTTCTTGCGCTGGATGCTTTTCTGCTTGTCGATGTCCTTGAGCTCTTCTTTCAGGCGTGAGATCTTGTCGAGGATGATTCGGCGGTCGGTCTCGATCTGAGTCTCGCCGGGGCCTCTCATTCCGATGCCACCGCGCTGACGCTCGAGGTGAGTCCACATGCGGGTGAGGCGAGGCAGCAGATACTGGTATTGGGCGAGTTCCACCTGAGTGCGTGCCGTAGCCGTCTGGGCCCTCTTGGCGAAAATGTCGAGGATGAGGCTCGTGCGGTCGAGAATCTTCACCTTCAGTTCCTTCTCGATGTTGAGCACCTGCTTCGACGAGAGGTCATCGTCGAAGATCACGAGGCCTATCTCGTGGTCTTCGACATATTTCCTTATTTCCTCGAGTTTTCCGGTACCCACGTAGGTGCGTGGATTAGGATAGTCGAGTTTCTGTATGAAACGCTTCTCGGGCTCGGCTCCGGCTGTCCTGGCGAGGAAGTCGAG